>JAUNHA010000037.1 GCA_030524135.1 Eubacteriales bacterium | reverse complement strand
AACTTGTGGTAGTTACTTTGATGGAAAGCGGAAATCTTTCCACTTCAGAGCTGGCGTCGGAACTTGGATATACAAAAATAACTGCCACTTTGTCAAAAGCATTGAAAGAATTGATGGCGGAAGGCGTTGTTCAATATTTAGAACCAGAGAAAGTGCGTTCCAGAAATCAGAAATTGCATCTTGTAAAGGGACACAGAAATGGATAACAAAAAACTTAGATATATATGCGCTGGTCTGCTGGCCCATGTGGATGCCGGGAAAACAACGCTTTCAGAGGCGCTTCTTTACGGAAGCGGAAGGCTGAGAAAGCTCGGGCGCGTGGATAAAAAGGATGCGTTCCTTGATACGGACGCGATGGAACGGGAGCGGGGCATTACCATCTTTTCCAAACAGGCGCTGCTTCCGCTCGGGGATAATCTGCAGGTGACGCTGCTTGATACACCGGGACATGTGGACTTTTCGGCGGAGATGGAGCGGACGCTGCAGGTACTTGATTATGCGGTTCTTCTGATCAACGGGGCAGATGGTGTGCAGGGACATACGGAGACGCTATGGAAGCTCCTTTCGCGTTACCGCATCCCAACCTTTTTATTCATTAACAAGATGGATCAGGCAGGAACGGACAGGGCAAAGCTTCTTTTGGAGCTTGAGACAAAGCTGTCGGAGAGGTGCATTGATTTTACGGATATCAAAGAGGAATATACGGAGCAGTTTTCGGAAGCGGCGGCGATGTGTGATGATGAGCTGCTTGCCCGTTACCTTGAGAGCGGAACGGTGACAGAGGAAGAGATAGCTGCGCTCATTTCGGAGAGAAAGCTCTTTCCCTGCTGGTTCGGTTCCGCGCTGAAGCTCACGGGCGTGGATGACTTTATTGCGGGACTTGCGCGTTATATGATAGGAAGATCCTATCCGGATACCTTTGGCGCAAAGGTCTTTAAGATCGCGCGTGATGCGCAGGGAAACCGCGAGACCTGGCTGAAAGTTACGGGCGGGAAGCTGTCTGTCCGTATGCAGATCGGAGAGGAAAAGATCGACCGGATCCGTATCTATGACGGATCATCGTTTGAACCGGTTTCTGAAGCAGAGGCCGGTATGGTCTGTGCAGTACAGGGACTCTCGCATGCGGTTGCCGGAATGGGACTTGGCGCGGAGCCGGATTCGGAAAAACCGGTGCTGGAGCCGGTGCTGAGCTACAGGCTTTCACTTCCGGACGGGAGCGATATGCAGGCGGCATACCGGAAGCTTAAGGTCCTCGAGGATGAAGAACCGGAGCTTTCGCTCACCTGGAATGAAAAGCTTTCAGAAATTCACGTAAAGCTGATGGGCGAGGTGCAGACAGAGATTTTAAAGCGCATGATCGCGGAGCGCTTTCGGATGGATGCGGAGTTTACGGAGGGACACATCGTCTACCGGGAAACGATTTTAAGACCAGCCATTGGCATCGGGCATTTTGAACCGCTCCGGCATTATGCGGAGGTACATCTGCTGCTGGAACCGCTTCCGCGCGGAAGCGGAATGGAATATGCCACGGCACTCAGTACGGATAAGCTTCCCGGAAACTGGCAGAGACTGGTATTGACGCATCTGATGGAACGGGAGCATCCGGGCGTGCTTACGGGAGCCCCGATTACGGATATGCGCATTACGCTTGTGGCAGGAAGGGCGCATGAGAAGCATACAGAGGGCGGAGATTTCCGACAGGCGACCTACCGCGCCGTGCGGCAGGGCCTGATGGAGGCGGAATGCGCGCTTCTGGAGCCATGGTACGAATTTACGATCGAGCTTCCCGCGGAGGCGGCGGGCCATGCAATGACGGATATCCGCCGCATGGAGGGCAGCTTTGAAGCGCCGGAAAACACGGGAGACATGACTGTGATAAGGGGCAGGGCGCCGGTTTCGGAAATGCGCAGCTATCAGCGGGAGCTGACTGCCTACACAAGGGGCAGAGGGCGCATGACACTTCGCTTTGCGGGCTATGAGCTCTGTCACGATCAGGAAAAGGTGCTTTCGGAGATTGGATATGATCCGGAACGGGATATTGACAATCCGACCGGCTCTGTCTTCTGCGCACATGGCGCCGGATTTACGGTTCCATGGAATGAGGTGCCGGCGTACGCGCATTTGGAAAGCGGGCTTACAGAGAACCGGACAGATACGGATCAGGATCCGGATTTCACTGAGGGAACAGTCCGGCAGCAGCCCGCACGGGGCGGAAACGGGCTGAGCGGAAGAACCGCCAGCTATGACGGTGGTTATGCCGCGGACGCTGAGCTTGAGGAGATCTTTCGCCGGACCTTCGGGACCTCAAAGCGGGATGAAGCCAGACATAAAGGGCTGCTTGACCGCGCTTCCGGCAGCGGGACAGACGGCGGAAAAGGAAAACGGTCAGGCGGTAACGGGGATATTTTCTCAGCAGATCCTGCGGAAAACTGGCTGCTTGTGGACGGCTACAACATCATTCATGCCTGGGACGAGTTAAAGGAGCTTGCCGCGCTCAATTTTGATGCGGCCAGGGAACGTCTTCTGGATATTCTGTCCAATTATCAGGGCTTCAAACACTGCCGCGTACTGGTGGTGTTTGATGCATATAAAGTGCCGGGCCGCGTGAATGCAGAGGTGGAACAGTGGAACAATATCTACGTAATTTATACGAAACAGGCGGAAACTGCCGATCAGTATATCGCAAAGGCGGTGCAGCAGATCAACGGCCGTTATAATGTGACGGTAGCCACTTCAGACCGTCTGGTGCAGCTTATTATTCTGGGACAGGGGGCGCTCAGGCTCTCCGCCAGAGAGCTTTATGAAGAAGTGGAAGCGGTAAATGCGCAGATCAGGCGGGATTATACGGAACGCCGCACCAAAACGGAAAACTATGTGCTGAAGCCGGATACGGACAGCACGACGGAAGGAAAGAAAGAATGAATATAGCAGAAATCATCAGCGCGGAGCTTTCGATCCGCCCGCAGCAGGCGGAGGCTGTAATAGAACTGATCGATGAAGGAAATACGATTCCGTTCATCGCCCGCTACCGGAAGGAAGCGCACGGCAATCTGAATGATGAAATTCTGAGAAAGCTGGAGGAACGTCTTCAGTATCTGAGAAACCTTGAGGACCGGAAGAAAACGGTGCTCGCTTCGATTGAGGAGCAGGGAAAACTGACGGATGAACTCAGAGAAAAAATAGAAGCGGCAATGACCGCGCTTTCTCTTGAGGATATTTACAGACCTTATAAGCCAAAGCGTAGGACCAGGGCGATGATCGCGCGTGAAAGAGGACTTTTGCCGCTGGCGGAAACGATACTTCGTCAGGATGACTGGACATCTGTGGCAGCACTTGCAGAAAGCCTTGTGAATCCGGAAAAGGAAATTGAAAATGCGGCGGATGCGTTTGCCGGAGCGAAGGATATCATTGCGGAACAGATCGCGGACAGCGCGGACTGCCGCAGCCACATCAGAAAGCGGACGGAAGCCCTGGGACTGATCGTTTCAAAGGCAAAGGATGCGGAGGCAAAGAGCGTCTATGAGGGGTATTATGATTATTCTGAGCCGGTTTCCAAAATCCCCGGACACAGAATTCTCGCATTAAACCGCGGGGAGCGGGAGAAACTGCTCCGTGTCGGTATCGAGGCGCCGGAAGATGAGCTGACCGCCTGGCTCTGCAAAAGGCTTGTCAGACATCCGGAACGAAAGGAGACCGCGGCGCTCCTCTCGGAAGCGGCGGAGGATTCCTATAAGCGGCTGATCGCGCCTTCGGTTGAAACAGAGGTGCGGGGAGAGCTGACCGACCGTGCGGAGGAGGGAGCGATCCGGATTTTCGGACAGAACCTTAGGCAGCTTCTTTTACAGCCGCCGATCACGGGGAAAACGGTTCTCGGATGGGATCCTGCCTTCCGGACCGGCTGCAAGCTTGCGGTGACGGACAGCACGGGAAAGGTGCTGGATACCTGCGTGATTTATCCGACCGCACCCCAGAACAGGGTGGAGGAGGCAAAGCGGACGCTGCTTGCACTCATCAAAAAGTATAAGATCGACGTGATCTCCGTCGGAAACGGAACCGCTTCCAGAGAATCCGAGCAGATCATTGCGGAATTCATCCGGGAAAACAGGCTGTCCGTGCAGTATGCGATCGTCAATGAAGCAGGTGCGTCGGTATATTCCGCAAGTAAGCTTGCTTCGGAAGAGTTTCCGCAGTTTGATGTGGGACAGCGGAGCGCGGCATCCATTGCAAGACGTCTTCAGGATCCGCTTTCCGAGCTCGTAAAGATCGAGCCGAAAGCGATCGGAGTGGGGCAATATCAGCATGATATGAATCAGACGCGCCTTTCGGATGCGCTTACAGCGGTTGTGGAGGACTGTGTCAACAGCGTCGGTGCAGACCTGAATACGGCGAGTGCGGCGCTCCTGCAGTACGTTTCCGGCATCAGCAAAACCGTGGCGCAGAATATCGTGGCATACAGGGAGGCAAACGGCCGCTTTAAAAGCCGGCGTGAGCTCCTGAAAGTGGCAAAGCTCGGTCCGAAGGCATATGAACAGTGTGCCGGTTTCCTGCGTATCAAAGGCGGAACAGAGGCGCTGGATGCGACGGCGGTCCATCCGGAGAGCTACGAGACAGCGAGACAGCTTCTGGGTCTGCTTGGATACAGTGAGGATGCGCTTGAAAATGGCGGCATTCCCGGGATCGCACAGAAGCTTGGCGGAAAAAAGCAGGCGGAAGAGGCTGCAAAGGAGCTTGGAACCGGTGTTTTCACGCTTCTGGATATCGCAAAGGAACTGGAAAAACCGGGCAGGGATCCGCGTGAGGATGCACCGGCGCCGGTGCTTAAGCAGGATGTGCTCAGTATGGAAGATCTGAAGGAAGGCATGATACTCACCGGCACGGTCAGAAATGTCATTGATTTCGGAGCATTTGTGGATATCGGCGTTCATCAGGACGGACTTGTGCATATTTCCCAGCTTTCGCATAAGTTCATTAAACATCCTTCCGAGGCGGTAAAGCTTGGAGATGTTGTACAGGTAAAGGTACTTTCGGTCGACCCGGAAAAGAAGCGGATCGCACTCAGCATGAAGCTGTAAGGCGTCCCGCCGGGATTTATAATTTTTTTATATTTTTTAGAGTTTATTTGTGTATGAGACATATCTTTGTCACATTTTCCGGATATGATTATTTACGTCATCAGAGATGACAAAAAAAGCTTTTTCATACTCATTCCGGACAGCCGTAAGGCTGTCCGGCCCCCTGAAACTTCAGCCGTCTGCAGTGTGCAGGCGGCTTTTTTATGCTTTGGTATGGATCCTTTTTGAAGCTGTTTCTATACAAAAACCATACAAAAACGATACAAAAAGTTTTCAGAAACCTGGCGCTAAATTTTACATAGCATTTTTATAATCCTGTTTGTGATTTTGAGAAAAGAGGAAAAAGCTATGAACCGAATGGTACTGAAGCATGTTTGCAAAAAGTATGAAAACGGCATGACGGCAGTGAAGGATTTTGATCTGGAGATCAAAGAAGGGGAATTTATCATTCTGGTAGGTCCTTCCGGCTGTGGAAAGTCCACCACACTCCGCATGATCGCGGGCCTTGAAGAGATCTCGTCCGGAGAATTCTGGCTCGACGGAAATCTCGTCAATTTTCTGGAACCGCAAAAGCGCGGCCTTTCCATGGTATTTCAGAATTACGCGCTGTACCCCTATATGAATATTTATGACAATATGGCATTCAGCCTGCAGATCAGAAAATGCCCGAAGGCGGAAATCGACAGGCGTGTACGTGAAACAGCGGAGCTTTTAGGCATTGTAAATCTGCTGGACCGGAGGCCGTCTGAAGTATCCGGCGGACAGCGGCAGCGTGTCGCGATCGGAAGCGCAATCGTACGCCGTCCGTCCGTCTACCTGATGGACGAGCCCCTTTCCAATCTGGATGCAAAGCTGCGCGCACAGATGCGGGTAGAGCTTGCAAAGCTGCACAAAAAGCTCAATGCCACGATCATCTATGTCACACATGACCAGGTGGAGGCGATGACGCTTGGTACGCGGATCGTCGTGATGAATAAAGGTGAGATCCAGCAGGCGGCGCCGCCGGAGGAGCTGTACCGGAATCCGGTCAATCAGTTTGTAGCCGGATTCATCGGATCTCCATCCATGAATTTTATGGATGCAATGGTGATCAGTGCCGGAGAAAACGTCTATATGGATGTCGCAGGACAGCGTATCCGGCTTCCGGAGGACTTAAGCCGGACGGTTTTGTCAAAGGGATATACGAAGCTCAGGGTCGGCATCAGACCGGAGGATCTGGAGCCGGTGACCGGGGACATGGCAGAAGGGGAAAAGGACTGCCTGTCTATGGACGTGCAGGTACGGGATCTGCTTGGCGCGGAGGTGCAGCTGCATGGCATCACGGGGCGCTATAAGATCTCGGTGCGGACGGATGCGGATTGTATGGTGCAGAGCGGAGAGAAAGTTATGCTTAAGATCAATTTCCCACACATGCTTCTGTTTGATCCCCAGACGGAGGAAAATATCATGTATCAGGAGAAAACCGAGGAAAAAGCCGTATGAAAATGATGAAAAAACTACAGAAGATGTTCGGCGCCTATTGCTATCTGCTTCCATCCCTGCTGGTATTTGCGGTGTTTTTATTTTATCCGTTTCTGAAAACGATTTATCTGAGCCTTTATAAAACAAACCGAATGGGACAGGCAAAGCTGTTCTACGGCCTTGGAAATTACAGAGATCTGCTGACTTCTGAAGCTTTTTATAACAGCATGGCTGTTACACTGATCTTTGTCGTGATCGTTGTTGCGGGCGGGATGCTGCTGGGTCTTGCGGCAGCGCTTCTGTGCAACCGCGCCTTTCCGGGAATCCGGTTTTTCAGCACGGCATATGCGCTTCCGATGGCGATCGCATCGAGCTCGGCAGCACTCATTTTTAAAATCATGCTTCATCCGTCGATCGGAATCGTAAATAAGCTTTTGGGGACGGATATCAACTGGATCAACGATGAACGCTTTGCGCTTGTCTGTGTCGCGCTGCTGACAGCCTGGCTTAACAGCGGAATTAATTTTCTCTATTTTTCAGCGGGCTTAAGCAATATTGATGAGAGTATCTATGAGCGCGCTTCGGTAGACGGAGCAACTGCAGTACAGAAATTTTTCCGTCTGACGCTTCCCGGACTGAGTCCGATCCTGTTTTACACGATTGTTGTCAATATCATTCAGGCATTTCAGGCATTCGGACAGGTTAAAATCCTGACGGAGGGAGGTCCGGGAGAAGCGACAAATCTTATCGTATATTCCATTTACCGGGATGCCTTTTTCAATTACCGGTTCGGAAGCGCGGCGGCACAGTCGGTTGTTCTGTTTTTCGTCATAATGCTTTTGACGCTTCTGATGTTCAGGGTGGAAAAGAAAGGAGTGAAGTATTAATGAAAGAGGATATCATGACACTGCAGCCGGGAGAGATAGAGCATCTGCAGCGGGAAGCTGCCGCCCGGGCAGCGCGCCGCAGAAGGACACAGAAAGCGCTGCTGATCGGATTGAATCTGATCTTTGCATTTTTTCTGCTCCTTCCGCTTCTGTATGCGCTCAGCGTTGCATTTATGCCATCCTCGGAGCTGTTTACGACAGAGCTTAATCTTCTTCCCAAACATCCGACACTGGATAATTTCAGGATGGCATTTCAGAACATCCCGATCCTCCGGTTTATTCTGAATTCCTTTCTGATGGCGGGAATCATCACGATCGGTCAGATCATTACCTGTTCGATCGCAGCCTTCAGCTTTTCCTTTTTGGACTTTAAGGGAAAGCAGCTGATCTTCATGCTGGTGCTGGCGACCATGATGGTGCCGGGAGAGGCAACGATCCTTTCGAACTATCTGACAGTGAGCGCGCTGGGCTGGCTGGATACCTATCAGGTACTGATCGTTCCGTATCTCACCTCGGCAATGGGCATTTTCCTGTTCCGGCAGTTTTACAGCTCTTTTCCGATCGCACTGTATGAATCGGCTAAAATAGACGGATGCTCCAATTTCAGGTTTATTTTTACCATTCTGATCCCGTTAACAAAATCAGCGATCGGCGCGATGGCGGTCTATACGTTCATAAATGCATGGAATATGTACATGTGGCCGCTTCTGGTTACCGGTTCCAATGAGATGCGTACCGTACAGATCGGTATCAGCATGCTCAACAGCGTGGATTCGCAGTCGGTTACGATGATGATCGCGGGCGTGGTAATGATCATTATTCCGTCCATTTCCATCTTTATTTTCGGACAGAAGCAGCTGATCCGGGGCATGTTCTCGGGCGCGGTCAAAGGCTGATGTGTATGGCACGCGGAAGCGAAAGTATCAATGTTTTTCAGCAAATGTATATCATATTTGAGAGGAGAAAAATTATGAAAAAAAAGAGAGCAGCAGCGGCAGCTATGGCCGCGGTTATGACGGTCATGTCGCTTGCAGGATGCGGTGCATCTGCAAACGGGTCTTCGGCGGCACAGGGAGCCGGAACGACGGGAACCGGAGCCGGCGCAGAGGAAAATGCAGCCACAGCGCAGGAAGGCGCAGCCGAAGCTGAAGGCAGCGCGGTACTTGGAAATCCGGAAGGACAGAGCATTACGTTCTGGCATTCGATGGGCGGTGTGAACGGAGAGGCCCTCACCGCCCTCGTGGATAAATTTAATCAGGAAAATGAATACGGCATCAGGGTGGAGGCCCAGTATCAGGGTGAATATGATGATGCGATCAATAAATTAAAGAGCGCACAGATCGGAAACATGGGTGCGGATCTGGTACAGATCTATGATATAGGCACACGTTTTATGATCGATTCCGGCTGGGTCATTCCGATGGAACAGCTGATCGCGACGGACGGCTGGGACAAGTCTCAGCTCGAACCGAACATCGCCGCATATTATACGGTGGATAATACCATGTATTCCATGCCGTTCAATTCATCTACCCCGATCCTGTACTACAACAAAGATCTGTTCGAAAAGGCGGGAATCACGGAGGTGCCGGACAGTCTGCCGGCAATTCAGGAGATCGGACAGCAGCTCCTTGACGCAGGCGCCGGAGAGGTGATCTCTCTTGCAATCTACGGATGGTTCTTCGAGCAGTTTACTGCAAAACAGGGAGCGGAATATGCAAACAATGGAAATGGCCGTACGGAAGCTGCGACGGCGGTGTCATTTGATGAAAACGGCTCCGGTCTCAAAACGCTCACCGCATGGAAATCCCTTTATGATGCAGGCTTTGCACCGAATGTTGGAAAGGGCGGAGATGCCGGACTTGCAGATTTCAGTGCGGGCAAGTCAGCCATCACCCTTGGATCTACGGCTTCCCTGAAGCAGATCCTGAATGATGTTAACGGAAAATTTGAAGTCGGAACCGCATTTTTCCCGAAGGTAAATGAGACAGATGAGGGCGGCGTATCGATCGGAGGCGCATCCCTGTGGGCACTTAATAACAATGATCCGGACAAACAGGCGGCTGTGTGGGAACTCGTAAAGTTCCTCGTTTCTCCGGAAAGCCAGGCGTACTGGAATGCACAGACCGGTTATTTCCCTGTTACGACAGCAGCACATGAGGAGCAGGTATTTCTGGACAATATTGCGCAGTATCCGCAGTTTCAGACGGCGATCGATCAGCTGCATGCATCTTCACCGGAATCGGCCGGAGCGCTTTTAAGCGTATTCCCGGAGGCAAGACAGATTGTACAGACAGAAATTGAAAATATGTTAAACGGTAAGGAAACGCCGGAAGAAGCTGTACAGAAGATGGCTTCGGATATCAATGCATCGATCGAAGAATACAATTTGCTGAATGAATAAAGCGGGAGTACGTATGAAACAAATGGACGGAAATACGGCGGGGCAGAAAAAAGAAACTGCCCTGCCGGCGATCTGGGCACACCGGGGAGCGAGCGGACACGCGCCGGAAAATACCATGACTGCCTTCGAGGGCGCAGTGCAGGAAGGTGCGGACGGAATCGAACTGGATGTACAGCTCAGCCGGGACGGGGCGCTTGTGGTGATTCATGATGAGCGGGTCGACAGAACGTCAGATGGCATTGGCTTTGTGCGGGATATGTCCCTTTCGGAACTGAGGAAGCTTAATTTCAACCGGAATTTTCCGGAATACGGAACTGTCAGAATTCCGCTTCTTGAGGAGGTGCTTGCGCTTTGCCGTACGGAGAAGCTTTTTCTCAATATTGAACTGAAAAACGGAATCTATGATTATCCGGGACTTGAGGAAGCGGTCGTGAAAGCGGTTGCCGGAGCCGGCATGGAAGAGCAGGTGATCTATTCTTCCTTTAATCATTACAGCATGGAACGTCTGCGGGCGATTGCGCCGGATGCAAGACGGGGTATCCTTTACAGCGACCGCTGGATCGGCGTGCCCGGTTATGGAAAATTACTTGGCGTAAATGCCCTGCATCCCGCGCTCTGGCATCTGGATGATGAAACGCTGGTACGGAATGCACATGACAAAGGGCTTTCCGTGCATGTATGGACGGTAAACGAGACGGATGATATGAAACGCTGCCAGAGACTTGGGGCCGATGCGATCATCACAAATTTCCCCGGGCGCTGCAGAAGGGCGGTGTCGGAATGAAGCAGGACCTGTGTACAGCGGGATTTCGGCCTGAGCTGATCGCTGTCGATATGGACGGAACCCTGCTGTCGCCTGAGGGCAGGATTCCGCCGGAAAATGCGGGAGCGGTCAGACTGGCGCAAAAACAGGGAATCCGGATTCTCATCTGTACAGGCAGAAGCCCGCGGGACGCATTTTTGCCGATGCGGGAAGCCGGGATCTGCTGCGAGGCATTTTGCTTTAACGGAGCTGTCCTGTGTGACGCGGACGGAACTGTATTGAACGGCATGCCGCTGTCAGGGGAAGCAGTCCGGATCGCTGAGGAGATCGCAGCTGCGCACGGTCTGTTTCCGGATGCGATGACAGAGAAGGAAGACCTGACGACGGCATCCCGGAATATGTTTTCACATCTGTATGAAGCGGAGGCCCTGCTTCCGACGGCGAGCATCGGCTATGATGCCCTTCGAAAACAGTTTCAGTTTCTCGAGGGGAAAAAGATATTTGAATCCGGAAGAAGTATTTATAAGCTGTCGCTGATTTCTGAAAAACACCGGAATGGGAAGCTGACACTTTCAGAGGCGCGTAAGGAGCTTTTAGAGACGGGACTGTTCAGCGTTTCCTCTTCGGCAGACAACAATCTGGAGATTACTGCGGCAGGGATCAGCAAAGGATCGGCGCTTTCCGGCTATGCCGCGGAACATGGGATCCTGCTTGCAAAGACAGCCGCGATCGGAGACAGCGAAAATGATCTCTCCATGATGCAGCTTCCGCTCGGAAGAAAGATCGCGATGGGAAATGCAGCAGCCTGTATCAAAGCGGCTGCAGATGAGATCAGCGCGTCGAATATGGAGGCGGGCGTGGCGCAGGCAATTCTCCGGATGAGCGGAGAGGAGACCGGTGCAGCAAGGGTTCTGTGTGTGACCGGATGAAGCGGTCTTAAGCATAGCGTAAGGATGACAGAATAAAACAAAATATGGTAGCATTTTCCGGCATGCCTTGTTATACTGGAGTTCAGACAAAGAACTTGAGGAGGGAAGGTATGCCGGATTTGTTGAATAAGAACCGGGGAGGAACAGCTGGCGGGGGGTTCTCCGGATTTGAACAGTTTGAGAAAAAAAAGGAGTATCTCGTATGTGTCGATTCGGACGGCTGTGCGATGAATACGATGGATATCAAGCACATCCGCTGCTTCGGACCGTCCATGGTGCAGGAATGGGAGCTCTGGCGTTGGCAGGAGGAGGCGGAGTTTCAGTGGAACCGGATCAGCCTCTATTCCAAGACCCGCGGGATCAATCGTTTCAAAGGACTGTATGAAACGCTGAAATTTGTAAATGCGCACATGACGGAGATCGACGGACTTTGCGATCTGGAAAAATTTGTGACGGAATCGGACGAGCTGTCCAATCCGGCGCTCGCTCGCTATATTGAAAAGACGGGCAGCGGGATGCTAAAAAAAACGCTGCACTGGTCTGAGGTCGTAAACGCGGAGATCAAGCAGCTTACGAAAAATGACAGACTTGCGTTCATCGGCGTGCAGGAAAGTCTGGAGCTTTTGTGTGAAAAAGCGGATATTGTGATCGTATCTTCCGCGACGCCGCAGGCGGTAAAGGAAGAGTGGGAAACCAACGGCATTCTTAAGTACGTGTCGCTGGTCTGCGCACAGGATGCGGGCAGCAAGGCTTACTGCATCGGACGTCTTCTGGAAAAGGGATATGATAAGGAAAAGGTGATCATGATCGGAGATGCGCCCGGAGATATGGCGGCAGCAAAAAAGTGCGGTGTTTCCTTCTTTCCGATCGAAGTGCGCCGGGAGATCGAATCCTGGGAAAAATTCCGCACGCACGCGCTTCCTGCGTTTTTCGGCGGCAGCTACCGGGGCGCATGCGAGGATGCGTATATTGAGTCCTTTGAAAATAATCTGATGTAATGGAATAAAGATATGGGAGACAAACAGAACAATACGAAAACACAGTCATCCTGCCGTATTTGGAGCAGCCGGAGCCGGCAGAAAGCGGCGGCGCTTATGACGGCGGCACTTATCCTGGGACTTACGCCGGGAACGGCATCTGCCGCATCCACCGGTCCGGGAGAAGTTTCTGGGACAGAGGTACAGCAAAGCGACCAGAGCGGAGAAGCACTGACAGAAGCCGGACAGGCAGAGAGCGAAGATACGGAGCAGAGCGCGGAAGCTTTGGCCGCGGCTGCCGCAGCCTGGGAAGCGGAACGCGCGGGACTTTCACTTTCCCGTTCTTTTGCGGGGACGGTAAAGCCCTGGCTTTTCTATAAGGATACCTGGGCGGAGCGTCAGCAGCTGTTTCACAGGGGCAAACAGCTCTGGTGGTATAAGAAGATGATCAATGAAAAGCTGTATACGCCGCTTAAAAACGCGGGAATCCGGCTTGTGATCATGGTCGTTCCGGATAAGCAGACCCTGTATGGGGAGGATTATCTTCCGGAGGAACTGAAGGCTCCGTTAAGAAGCTACGACAGAGTAGATCAGTTTATGGAGTATATGGAAAAAGAATTTCCGCAGCTTGAGATCTATTATCCGAAGGATATTATGCTGAAGGCAAAGGAAAACGGACTTCCGCTTTATTACGCGTCAGATTCCCACTGGAATTTTGTGGGCGCGGGCGTCTGCGCGGAGGGGCTTATGAATTTCCTCGGTGAAGAATATGCGCTTTCAGAAAAACCGCAGATCTCCTACCGGCTTACAGGAGAGACGGTGCAGGGCGACCTGCAGCAGTTTGAGGGACTTGATGAAAGCTGGAACCGTGTGGAATACGAGCTTGTGGGCGCTTATCCGGCGGAAAAGGTCTATTCACTTCCGGATGCAACTACAGGCGAGGAAATCTATGCGGAGTACCGGTCCCTCGACGAGAGAGCGCTTCCGAAAAAGCTTTACTTTGCAGGGGATTCCTACCGCTGGTATATTCAGTATATACTCAACGGTCAGTTTACGGAGAGCCGCTTTGTACAGCGCTATGTATTCAGCGCCACGGATGCGATTAAACATCAGCCGGATGTCTTTGTTTACGAGCTGCCGGAGCGTTTTCTGCCGCAGTTTGCGAGTCTGATCGACTAGCGTTATAATGACTGTATTGCATACGTGCGGTCTTCTGCACGGTTCAATCAAAATGTTAAGAATAAGAGGTATATGACAATGGCAAAGAAAAACGAGGGAGAGAAGCTTTCCGAAAAGCTGTTATTCAATTTCCCGAATATTGCAAAAAAAGGAACAAAGGATGTGAAGGAAGCCGAGCGCTTCTGCCGCGGCTATAAGGAGTTTCTGGATCTGGGAAAGACAGAGCGTGAATGCACGGCACACGCGGAGCAGATTCTGAAAAAGGCCGGTTATACGGAATTTGAAAGAGGAAATGCCTATGCGGCCGGGGAACGCATTTACAGCGTAAACCGCGGAAAAAATATCATTGCCGTGACGATCGGACAGAAGCCGCTTACCGACGGCGTACGCTTTAATATCGCGCATATCGACAGCCCGCGTCTTGATCTGAAGCCAAACCCTGTCTATGAGCAGGATGAGCTTGCTTATTTTAAGACCCATTATTATGGCGGTATCCGCAAGTACCAGTGGGGCGTGACGCCGCTTGCCATGCACGGCGTGGTGATGCTGAAGAACGGGAAGAAGGTGGAGATCAGCCTCGGCGAGAAGGATGATGAGCCGAAGTTTGTTATCTCGGATCTGCTTCCGCACCTTTCCGCAAAGCAGAATGAAAGACCGCTCAGGGAAGGCCTTAAGGGGGAGGAGCTTAACATCATCATTGGCTCGCTGCCTTATCAGGATGAGAGTGTCAAGGAGCCGTTCAAGCTCATGGCATTAAAGCTGCTCAATGATTATTATGGAATCACGGAAGCGGATTTTATGCGTGCGGAGATCGAAATGGTGCCTGCGGTAAAAGCATGCGACATCGGCCTTGACCGTTCGCTGATCGGCGCATACGGACAGGATGACCGCGTCTGCGCCTATACAGCTCTGATGGCGGCTGTAGATGTGAAAAAACCGGAATATACGACGGTTACGGTCTTCACGGAAAAAGAAGAGGTGGGCTCTCCGGGAAATACGGGACTTGCATCCCAGTGCCTTGAGCACTTCATGGAGGATCTCTGTGAGGGCTACGGCGCGCGTGCACGGGATGTATACCGGAATTCCCTCTGCTTAAGCTCTGATGTAAATGCTGCATACGATCCGACCTTCTCTGATGTGTTTGAAAAGCGCAACGCCTGCTTCTTAAATCATGGTCCGGTGCTTACAAAATATACGGGCGCAAGAGGAAAGAACGGATCAAATGATGCCTCCGCGGAGACGATGTACCGCGTGATCAAATGCATGGAGGATGAAAAGGTCTTCTGGCAGATCGGGGAACTCGGCAAGGTAGATGAGGGCGGCGGCGGAACCATCGCCGTATTCATGGGCAATATGAATGTGGACACCGTGGATCTCGGCGTTCCGGTGCTCGCAATGCACGCGCCGTTCGAGATCACATCGAAGCTGGATGTGTACTATACCTACAAGGCATTTAAGGCATTTTATAAATAAAACAGGAAAAACAGGGACAGGGGCGCGCTCTGCCGGCAAGGCGGAATGCGCCCTGTATTCGGAATAATAAGGGCTTTGGTTTATGTATATCAGAAAAGCCGTTCTGGCGGACATTCCCGCGATTGAAAAAATCTATGCGGATGCCAGAACGTTTATGAGAGCACATGGAAATGAAACGCAGTGGACGGATGGTTATCCCTCCATGATGACCGGGGAAGATCTTGCCCGCGGACAGCTTTATGTATGTGAAAAGGAGGCCGGAGCCGGACCGCTTGCGGTGTTTGTATATTACATCGGAGAAGATCCGAATTATGCAAAGATAGAAGACGGTGCATGGCTTTCCGATGCTCCGTACGGCGTGGTTCACCGCATCGCTGTCTCGGAAAGGGCGCACGGTACAGGCGCGGCATCATTCTGTCTGGACTGGGCGTTTTCAAAGGCGGGAAATCTGCGCATCGATACGCATGAGGACAACATCCCGATGCAGCGGCTTCTGGAAAAATGCGGGTTCCGGAGAACCGGAATGATCCATGTGGAGGACGGGACAGAGCGCGTTGCGTTTCAGAAGACCGGCGGAGAAACAAAAGAACAGGAGCGGGCATGACAGAATTTTTGCTGCGGCATTTTGTGAAAAATGCGGATAGAACAGAAGATACGGGCGTGCGGACTGCCTACGGCGAGCTTGCCGGGATGGTCGGCATTTTTCTTAATCTGCTTTTATTCCTTGCAAAGCTTCTGATCGGCATTCTCTCCGGAGCGGTATCCGTCATGGCGGACGCGTTCAACAACCTGTCTGATGCGGCAAGCTCCATTATTTCTTTTGTGGGAGCCCGGATGGCGGATAAGCCTGCGGACGAGGAGCATCCGTTCGGGCACGGACGCATCGAATATATCGCCGCGTTCATCGTTGCTTTTCTGGTGCTGCAGGTCGGTTTTATGCTTCTGAAGAGCTCGTTTCAGAAGCTTCTGCACCCTGAGGAACTCAGTATTTCAGCGGCTTCCTTTCTGGTACTGCTGATCTCCGTGCTTGCGAAGCTCTGGCTTTCCGTATTTAACCGGAAGCTTGGAATGCGCATTCAGTCAAAGATCATGCTTGCGACGGCGGCAGACGCCCGTTCCGACGTATTTGCCACTTCTGCGACCATCCTTTCCCTGCTGGTATTCGCCCTGACCGGTACAAATATTGACGGGCTGATCGGTCTTTGCGTTTCCGTACTCGTACTGAAGGCGGGCATAGACATTGCGAAGGACACGCTTGAGCCGATCATAGGAGAGCGCATGGATCCCGTACTCTCGGACAGAATCGCACGATTTGTCAGGAGCTATCCGGGTGTGCTCGGCGTGCATGATCTGATCATTCATAATTACGGACCATCCCACTACATTGCTTCGATCCATGTGGAGCTTGACAGCAGCATGAGCCTTGATGAGGCGCATCTTCTGCTGGATCGCATCGAGGTGGAGGCGAAGCGGAAGCTGGATCTCCTTCTGGTAACGCATACGGACCCGATCGACATGCAGAACACGGAGACGCTTGCCCTGCGCAAGCTTGTGGCGGAGGCGGTTGAAAAAGAGGGAGGCAAGGCGGTCTCCTGTCATGACGTGCGCCTCATAAAGGGCTCGCACGGCACCAATGCCGTGTTTGACCTTGTCGTGCCGTGGAACTACAGTGAGGAAAAGATCCATACGCTGATCGAAGGCATTAAGGCGCAGGTAAAAGGGCATGATAAGCGTATCAGATGCATTATAACGGTAGAACACGGATACGGAGCGTAAAGGCATAGCATGAAAGACAGACAGAAAAAAAATGATATCAGACTGGTAGTGGTTTTGCTTATTCTTGCCGCACTGTCTGCAGGATTTACCGCATTCCGGAGACTGGTACCGGAAAAAAACGCCGGCGGTCCCGTTGCAGTTGTAAAGCTTGACGGCAGGGAGGTGCTGCGGCTTTCCCTCGGGCCGGAAAACGGCGGGGGAGATGCAGAGCTTCTTTTCTGCGATGAAGCGTATGTCAGCAAGCGGGAGGACGGCGGTTTTTATGTCTATCAGAAAGGCACTGCAGACCCTGACGGCGGCATGAATGTTCTCATGGCGGAGAACGGCCATATTTCCTGTACGGAGGCGGACTGTCCGGATCAGGTTTGTGTCCGGACGGGCAGCATCTCGCTTGATACGGAGACGATCGTGTGCCTGCCGCACAAAATGATCGTGACGATTTTTAAGGAGAATTAAGAAAAACGCCAGAACTTTGCGGGATTTCAAGCTTTAAAATACGCTTTGTTTCGTTTATAATAAATCTGACTGAAATTCAGGCAAAACAGAAAAACAAAGGACGGAATACGTTAGGGAATGAGAAATTTTAAGGGATTTGGAATGGATGGCTGCAGAATGCGCACGGCATTCTGCGCGCTTTTGCTTTCTGCGGCACTCGCAGGCTGCGCTTCCGGAAACGGTACGGAACAGTCCGCCGGGAGCACGGGAAAAACTGCCGAAACGACGGAAACTGCTGCTGCGGCGGAAAGTACTGCGGCGGCAGAGAGCGCAGGTGACAGCGGTGCGGCGGCAGAAGAAAGCGCAGCCCCAGAAACCCTCAGCCCGTTCCAGAACTTTATGGAATCGAGCATTGAGAATAAGGAGACGGAAACAACGCTGAGCGCACAGGAAAAAGAGAGCATAAAGGCCTCTGAAAAAGCAGCGCGAGAAGCGGAGCTTAAGAGTTCGCAGGAGGCTGAGGCAGCGGCGAGAGCGGCGGCAGAGGCAAGTCTTGCGGCGGAGGAAAGCCGGCAGAATGCGATCGATGCGAGCATCGCGGAATCAGAGCGCATTCAGCAGTCGATCGAGGATGCACAGGCAGCTGCGGAAATGGAAAGCATGAATGCATCAGCTGCCGCGGAAGAGGCGTCGATCGCGGCGGAACAGGGCGCAGGCGGACCGGGCTTCAGCATGACGGCGCCGACGCGTGAAAGTCCTGCGCAGCCGGGACAGTAAACCGTGCTGCAAAAGCGGCATAAACATAGAATGAGAATGCAGAGGGGAACGGTATGAACATCGAACAGAACGAGGCTTTTTTACAGAGCGAAGCATGTCAGTCGGTTTTAAATGAACTGTACGGACAGGAGGCGGAGCAGAACAGGGCGCGCTATCAGGCGGTGCTTGCAGGATATGAGAAATCATTCGGCGATGGAGAGGTCTGTCTTTTCACTTCGGCAGGCAGAACAGAGATCGCAGGCAATCATACGGATCACAATCATGGCAAGGTGCTTGCCGCAAGTATTAATCTGGACTGCGTGGCTGCGGCAGGAAAGAACGGAACGGATCAGATCAGGATCATTTCCGAGACCTTTCATCAGGATTTCGTGATCGATCTGAAGTCGCTTGACCCGTCTGACCGCTATGCCGGAACACAGGATCTGACAAAGGGCATTATCCGCGCTTTTCATGAAAACGGCTATAAGGCAGGCGGTTTCAACGCTTATGTGACATCAAATGTCATTGCGTCTGCCGGCGTCAGCTCGTCGGCATCTTACGAGATGCTGGTGTGCTCTATTCTCAATACGCTGTTCAATGACGGTAAAATTGACGTGGTTTCCTATGCGCATATGGGTAAGTATGCGGAAAACGTATACTGGAAAAAGGCATCAGGCCTGATGGACCAGATGGCATGTGCAGTCGGCGGCCTGATCTCGCTTGACTTTAAGAATCCGCTTTCACCGAAGGTGGACCGCCTTGACTTTGATTTTGCGCCGACCGGTTATGCCATGATCATGGTACAGACCGGAAAGGGACATGCTGATCTTTCCGAGGAATATTCCTCCATTCCGCTTGAAATGAAGGCGGTTGCGGCATATTTTGGAAAAGAGACGCTTTCTGAGTGCACGGAGGAGGAGCTGATCGAAAATCTCGCAAAGGTACGCGCAGCCTGCGGGGACAGGGCCGTTATGCGCGCATTCCACTTCTTTGAAGAAAACAAGCGTGTGGACCGTGCGGTAAATGCGCTGCATGAAAACCGGTTTGAGGATGCGCTTTCCTGCATTACGGCATCCGGAAATTCTTCCTGGAAATACCTGCAGAATACCTATGTGACTGGTGCCGTAAAGGAGCAGGGGATTCCGGTTGCGCTCGCGCTTACGGAGATCTACCTGCAGAAAAAGGGCAGAGGCGCATGCCGCGTAAACGGCGGAGGCTTTGCCGGCGTGATTCAGACCTTCCTTCCGGAAGAGGACGCGGCGGAATACGTGCGCTATATCGATGGTGCGATCGGAGAGGGCAGCGCGCATATCATGAAGATCCGCCCGATCGGGGCAGCATGCCTTGAAACGCTCTGCCGCTAAAAGGCCTGAGACAGTAAGAGGCTGACTGTGTCGGAGCGATCAGGCTTAAAAGGAATAAGAAAAGGACTTTGGACAGCGGGGTATATTCTGGGACCGGCAGTGCAGTACTTTGCGCTGATGATCTTTGTGGAAATTGTACTGTCTGTTCTGCTCGTCCTGCTGCAAAGACTGGATGCATTTTATTCTGTTTATGAATTGCTTTCCGCAAACGAAAGCGTTCTGGCAATGATCTGCATCTCACTGCCTGCATTCCTGATTTTTTACGGGATGTCCAGGCGGGATCACTATGGGTATATTACGGACTTCGGCGGTCGGAAAAGACTGCCGGCGGCAGGCAGTCTGATCGCCTGCGCCTGCTGCATGGCCATTGGATTGAATGTGATCATATTGATGACACCGCTTCTGGAGCTATTCCCGGGATTTGCGATGTCGAATGCGGAGCTGCACACCGGGATGGCGTGGCTGGTCAGCATTTACAGCGTGCTGATCGCGCCGGTCACGGAAGAAGCGCTGTTTCGGGGCGTGATATACAGACGCGCGAGGAAGGTATTTGGCGTTGCCCCAGCGATCCTGCTTTCCGCATTTGTTTTCGGACTGTTCCACGGCAATATGGTACAGTTTATCTATGCGTTTCTGATCGGACTTGTGCTGGCGTTTATCTGTGAAAGATACGGTACGCTTACAGCGCCGATGCTTTTTCACATTGCGGCAAATGCCGGCACGGTGGGTGCGGCGCCCATTCTGGGCAGCCCTGCGCCGCTGCCCATTGCGATTACGATTCTGCTGGCAGGATGTCTTTTCCTCTGGCGTATCGGAAGACGGGTAGAGACACCGGCTTGCCGCCCGGTCAGACCGGAACCTGAGATTGGAGAAACTGAATGAAATTATTATCGATTGCCGTACCATGCTATAATTCCGCGGCATATATGAAAAACTGTATAGAGAGCCTCCTTGTCGGCGGAGAGAGAGTGGAGATCATCATCGTGGATGACGGCTCGGCAAAGGACAATACGCTTGAGATCGCAAAGGAGTACGAAGCGAAGTATCCGACGATCGTAAAGGCGGTGCATCAGGAAAACGGAGGCCACGGAGAGGCGGTCAATACCGGTCTCAGGGAAGCGGGAGGCATCTATTTTAAGGTGGTGGATTCGGACGATCATCTGGATCCTGCCATATTCCCGAAGGTGCTTGACAAGCTGGAGGAGTTTGTCTACGGCCAGGAAAAAATCGATATGCTCTGCTGCAACTTCGTCTATGACAAGCAGGGGGCGGAGCATAAAAAGGTGATGGCCTATCACACGGCATTTCCTGTAGACACACCGTTTACCTGGAATGATGTCCGTTTCTTTATGCTGGGACAGTATATTCTGATGCACAGCGTGATCTACAGAACGGAGCTTCTCAGGAGCTGTCACCTGCAGCTTCCGAAGCATACCTTCTATGTGGACAATATCTATGTCTACTATCCGCTTCCGCACGTAAAGAAGCTGTATTACATGGATGTCAATCTGTACCGTTACTATATCGGCCGGGAAGACCAGTCCGTAAATGAGCAGATCATGATCAGCCGTATCGACCAGCAGATCCGGGTGACAAAGCTGATGCTCGACTCCTATGATGTGCTGAAGGTACAGCCGGGAAAACTGCGTAAATATATGATCAGTTATCTGAATATCATGATGACCATCTCCTCCATTCTGGCGATCCGGTCCGGCACGGAGGAAAATATGGAGAAGAAGCAGGAGCTCTGGGATTATCTGAAAACCCAGAACTTTAAGCTCTGGTTTAAGCTTCGCACGAGCTTCCTCGGGCAGGGTATGAATATGAAGACTAAGCCGGGATTAAAGCTGATGGAGCTTGCATACCGGATTACGCAGAAATTTTACGGATTTAATTAAATAGGCAGAAGATGGGGCAGGAGCGTAAACTTGATATAAGAAAGTTGGCTTATCCAAAGAAAAGCCCCTTATAGGCCTGTGTTATCCGGAAAAGGCTTGAGTAAACAGAGTGCATCGTATATACTTAATTCAATGCTACCAAGAAAAGCGGTAGGCGGTTAGCCCTCAACAGAGGGTTGCTGAGTGCCGGTGGCACTCGTTTAGCAACGACCGTAGCGGAGCGAAGAAGAACCCTCTGATTACATAGAACCCTCAAAAGAGGAGTATGCAAAAGGAGGGAGTGTTGCTTTATGGTTACGTT
>JAUNHA010000084.1 GCA_030524135.1 Eubacteriales bacterium | reverse complement strand
AAGGTCAAGGAAGTAAAGGTCAAGGAGCTCCCGGAGCTTGACGATGAGTTTGCATCCGAGGTATCCGAGTTCGAGACCATGAAGGAGTTCAAGGCCGACCTCAAGAAGCAGCTTAAGGCTGACAAGGAGAAGTGGGCACAGCAGCAGAATGAGAACAACGTCGTAAAGGCTGTTGTGGACAACTGCAAATGCGATGTTCCGGCTCCGATGATCGAGAATCAGATCGATCACATGGTAAATGACTATGCGAGAAGAATGCAGAGCCAGGGCATCCCGCTCGAGCAGTATCTGAGCATTACCGGCATGACCATGGAAGACCTCAGAAAGAACATGAGCGCGCAGGCAGAGGCTACGATCCGCACGAGACTTGTGCTTGAGGCGATCGTAAAGGCTGAGAACATCGTAACCACCGACGAGCAGATCGATGAAGAGATCGGCAGGATGGCTGAGAATTATAAGATGGAGAAGGAGCAGATCAGAACGCTTCTCGACCAGTCCCAGATCGATACCATGAAGCTTGATCTTGCGTGCCAGAAGGCGGTTGATTTCCTTGTGGAAAACGCTGAGCTTACGGCTCCGAAGAAAGAAAAGAAGGAAAAAAAGGAAGCCGATAAAGAAGAGGCTTAATAGCTGTATAAAGGGCGGCAGGAGCCGCCGGACCGGAAAAGTCGGGCTGTGTCGATGGGCAGGCACGGCTTTTCGGTATTTTAAGTATATCCCCGGAGGGGATGCCTTTACGCCGTGAGGAATACGGCAATAGAAAAAGAAAGAGAGGAAGAAACGGTATGGCACTGGTACCTTATGTCATTGAGCAGACCTCCAGAGGAGAGCGCTCCTATGATATTTTCTCAAGACTTTTAAAAGACAGAATTATTTTCCTTGGAGAAGAGGTCAACGAGGTTTCCGCTTCCCTGGTTGTTGCGCAGCTTCTGTTCCTGGAATCCGAGGATCCGTCAAAGGATGTGCATTTGTACATCAACAGCCCGGGCGGTGTGATCACCGCGGGGATGGCGATCTATGATACGATGAACTATATTAAATGCGACGTCTCCACGATCTGCGTCGGCATGGCGGCGAGCATGGGCGCGTTCCTGCTTGCGGGCGGCGCGAAGGGAAAGCGCTTTGCGCTTCCGAATGCGGAGGTGATGATTCACCAGCCGTCAGGCGGAGCCCAGGGACAGGCGACTGAGATCCAGATCACTGCGGAGTGGATTCTTCGTACAAAGCAGAAGATGAACGAGATTCTTGCCGCGAATACGGGCCAGAGCGTAGAGCGTGTCGCTGCGGATACCGAGCGCGACAAGTGGATGACGGCTGCTGAGGCACAGGCTTACGGCATCGTAGATCATATCATTACAAATAAAAATTGATCCGCTGTTCTTTAGGCGGAATATGGGAAGAGAATGGACAGAACAACAAATAAACCACAGGAAAAGATCAGATGCAGCTTCTGCGGCAAGTCTCAGGGACAGGTCAGGAAGCTGATCGCGGGTTCCAACAACACTTATATCTGCGACGAGTGCATTGAGCTTTGCGGAGAGATTCTTGAGGAAGAGTTCGCAAAGAGCGGAGAGGATGCTGCCGCTGACGTGGCGGAGCGCATCAATCTCGTTAAGCCGAAGGATCTGAAGGAATATCTGGACGAATATGTGATTGGCCAGGATGAGGCGAAAAAGGTGCTTTCAGTGGCGGTTTACAATCACTATAAGCGGATTATCGGAAAGATCCAGGATATTGAGGTTCAGAAGTCCAATATCCTTATGATCGGACCGACGGGCTCCGGAAAAACATATCTTGCACAGTCGCTCGCGAAGATGCTTGGCGTGCCGTTTGCGATTGCAGACGCGACGACGCTGACGGAAGCGGGCTATGTCGGAGAGGATGTTGAGAATATTCTTCTGAAGCTGATCCAGGCTGCGGATATGAATATCGAGCGCGCGGAGCTTGGCATTATCTATATCGACGAGATCGATAAAATCACGAAAAAATCGGAAAACGTTTCGATCACAAGAGATGTCTCCGGTGAGGGCGTTCAGCAGGCGCTTCTTAAGATCCTTGAGGGAACCGTAGCGTCCGTGCCGCCGCAGGGCGGCAGAAAGCATCCGCACCAGGAGCTGATGGAGATCGATACGACGAATATCCTCTTCATTTGCGGAGGTGCGTTTGACGGCCTTGAAAAGATCATCGACCAGCGGACATCCTCCGGCAGCATCGGCTTCGGCGCTGAGATTGCGGATCGCAACAACCAGAGCATCGATGAGCTTCTGGAGCAGGTGGAGCCGCAGGACCTGGTGAAGTTCGGCCTGATTCCGGAGTTTATCGGACGTGTGCCGATCAATGTGACCTTAAAGAGCCTGGATGAGGATTCTCTCGTGCGCATCCTGACAGAGCCGAAAAACGCGCTCTTAAAGCAGTACCAGAAGCTGTTTGAGATCGACAATG
>JAUNHA010000036.1 GCA_030524135.1 Eubacteriales bacterium | reverse complement strand
CCCCTGCTTTGTCTGCCCTTGCTTTGTCTGTCCCAGCGGCACGGCATTCTCCCACTTGCCTGCGTGCCTCAGCTCCTGGTATTTTGCGTAGGCCCTCTCAAGGATCTCCTTCTCGTTGGAAAAACGCAGCAGATGGATGGCCTCGTGGTATTTGTAAAAGCCGCTGTCCTTGAAATACTCCTCCGCCTGCGGCTTTGAAAAATAGGAGCGCCCGCGCATGAGATACCAGTGAACGTCCTTTTCTACCTTATCCTCCGGAACAAGGAACGAATAGCTGCTCTTTCCCACATATTGCACGATATCTGCATCCGCACCGCTCTCCTCTTTCACTTCGCGCAGCGCGGTCTGCTCGTGCGTCTCGCCTTTTTCCACGGTTCCCTTTGGCAGGACCCAGCCTTCATATCTGTTTTTAAAGTTTTTATACAATAGTAATATCTTTCCCCGGAAGATAACAACTCCCCCGCAGCTTACCGCCTCGATCATTGCGATACCTCTCTTCGTCATAAAATCCTTACTAGTATAGTATACTTTGAAGCATAGCGCAATGAGATTGTAAATTTATCAGTTCATTGGCCAACTGAGTGCGCCGCTCTCTCCGGCAATTCTGCCGTCAGGTGCCTTCGCTCCGGTCAGCATATGTCCCTGTGCGTCAAGATAATAGCTCTCACCCTTCCATTCGACAAAGCTGTCCGTCTGCATCCATCCGGATGCATCGAAATAATACCAATTCCCCGCATCCTGCAGCCAGTTAGCCTGAATATACGCGCCGTCCGCTTCCCGGTACCAGTACCGGCCGGATGCCTCACGCCAGCCTGTCCCGCTGCCGTTGTAGAGACTTTTATTCACGGAAGCTTCTTCCTCTGTCAGTATGATGCTATCAGACTGAATCCATTCCGCCTTGTTTTTAAGCTCCAGTACCGGGCGGATCATATAACTGTACTCCCCGGCTCTCGTCATAAACGGCCGGAAATCATAGGCCAAAGCCGCAGTCTTTTTCCCCGAGGCAATCGTTCTTCCGCCGCGCAGAAGCCGAAGCTCATACAGAGCCCCGTTTCCCGTTGCCGTCCATGCGGCAATACCTCTGCCCTGTCCGCTAACCTGCTGGCTGCCCTGTCCATTGTCCTCCCAGCCAGCAGATGAGATCTGTACCGCCTGCTGCGCAAGACCGGAAAACTTCAGATAGATCACAAGACGCGTCCTGCTGTTCTCCCGCTCATGCTTCACATAGGAAGCCCCCAGTCCGGACAGCCTGATCTTGCTGCTGTCGAGGGTAAATGCATAGCCGTTCGCCGCTTCAAGCTCCGCCACATAGACAAGCTCTGACAGATTGCCCATGCTGCGGTAGGTCTGGTTATAAGCCAGCAGACCGCTGTTTTTATAGTTTCTCGAGATCAGCGTGTCGATCGTCATCGGGTCAACCGTCGTCGTACCGTAGACATCCCGCGCGATCGTCCGGTCGGTACCGGCTGCCGCGCTGTTTTCCGCTGCGTCGTCATCGTCGTAGATCCCGCCGGTTCCCTGATTCTGCGTGCTGCTGCCCGGACCCGCATTCACATATCCGGCAGTCCCGCTGAGCACACTCCCGGAACTGTCGTCATCATCGTCGTCATCAAATTCACGGGTCGCTTCATACTCCTCCAGGATCTCCACGCGGTTTACCGTATAGCGGTCGCTCGTCGTCTCTCCCGTAATGACAGGAAGCCCGTCCGCATCCGTCTCCGTACTGGTAAATTCGACTCTGACAGCCTGAATGCCCTCTGCCGCATAAGCCTTCCGCAGAGCTCCGGCAGACTGAACTGAAAATGCCGCGGCAAGGCAGAGCAGAACGCCTGCCTTTCGTATTATATTTCTCATGCGCTGCGGCTTACTTATATGCTGCAGTTTTCTCATGCGCTGCGTCCTCCTTCCTCTGCTTCCTGTATCGGTTTCTCATCATATACCGGCACGCCTTTCACAGCCTCCATCTCCAGGATCTCATCCGCGATATTTAAGGTGGAGCGCCGGTGCGACACCAGCACCACTGTCCGGCTCGTCTTCTCCTCATGCAGCGATTTCAGGATAATGCCCTCATTCAGGCTGTCCAGATTGGAGGTCGGCTCGTCCAGCAGAAGAAATGGCGCGTCATGCAAAAACGCGCGGGCAATGCCGATCCGCTGGCGCTCTCCGCCGGAGAGGCTTCCGCCGAGCTCCCCGACCGCCGTGTCATAGCCGTCCGGGAGCGTCATGATAAACTCATGGATCGAAGCCTTTTTCGCAGCCTCCATGATCTCCTCTCTGGAAGCGCCCGGCTTTCCGATTGCGATATTATTGGCAATGGAATCATGAAACAGCACAGTCTCCTGCGTCACAAACCCTTCCATGCGCCTTAAGTCCGTGGTGTTGATCCCGCGGATGTCCCGCCCCGAGACGGTCACCTTTCCGCCGCTCACATCCCAGAAGCGCATCAGAAGACGCAGAAGCGTCGATTTGCCGCAGCCGCTCCGCCCGTGGATCCCGAGGATCCGGTCCGTCGGGATCACAAAATCCATATCCGAGAGGATCTGCTCCTTCCCGTAGGCAAAGTCCACATGCTCGCAGGCCGCCCCTGCAAATGTCACGGAGGGCTGTCCGCTGAGCTCCTCCACCTGCGGCGTCTCCTCCAGGAGCGACAGCACACGTTCCCCGCAGGCAAGCGTCTGATTGAGGTTATTGGAAAGGCTGGAGAGCGCCGTCACCGGCCCGAAGCTTCCCATCATGGCCACCGGCACGAGGACTGCTCCGGTAAATGGCACCGCTCCCGCGGCATACAGATGCAGACACAAAAACAGCATGCCGAAGGAAAACAGCGTGATGCAAAGTCCCGTCACCGCCCTCTGATCCCCTTCGAGTCCTGACAGGCGTTCCTGTTTTTTAAGAAGCCGCTCCGAGCCCTCCGAAAGCGCATGCTCCCGCGCCGTCTCCGCGCCGTACTGCACCGTCTCCCGAAGGCCGCGCAGGCTGTCGAGGATAAAGCTGTTCATCGCGCCGAAGGCCTCCCGGTACGCCATGCCGGCCGCCGCCCCGCGCCCTGCATTCCACAACGGGAGCACTGCCCCCACACAGAGATAGGCGCACAGCGCAAGCACCGCGCACAGCGGATGAATGCCCGCAAAAAATACGAGCATCAGAAGGCTCACGATCACGGCGATCGCGATCGGGGAGATCGTATGCGCGTAAAATACTTCCAGAAGCTCGATATCACTCGTGATCATGGAAATGAGATTTCCCCGGTCCCGTCCCTCGAGCTTTGCAGGACAGAGCCCCCGCAGCGCGGCAAACACCTTATGCCGGATGATCGCAAGCAGCTTGAACGCAATATAATGGTTGCACTCCTGTTCAAGATAGTGCAGAATGCCCCGCAGCACCGCCATGACACAGAGCGCGGCAAAGATCCCGCCCAGTGTCCGCGGCAAAAATACAGGCCACACGGATGCCGGTGAAGTCCCAACCCCGGCCGCGGCCAGAAGGCCGGCCGCAGATACCGGCGCGCCTCCGGAAAATGCCGTAAGGATCCCCGCGGCAGCCATGACCGTCAGAAAGATCGCACAAAGATACCCTGCCACACCCGAAAGGATGGCGCAGAGCATCGTAAGCATCAGCGGCCTGATCAGTCCGATCAGCCGCCCCATGATCACAATTCCCGATCTACGCATATCTGTACTGTCCTGCCTCCTCTTCCCTGCATCCGTTCTCCGCGGCAGCCTGTTCGGCATAGGTCTCGAGCCGGTGCTGCTCCTCATACAGCGCGGCATAGACGCCGCCCGCACGAAGTAATTCCTGATGTGTACCCCGCTCCGCGATCCGCCCTTTCTTAAGCACGCAGATCTCCGACGAATGCACGACATTTGCAAGACGGTGGGAAATGAGCAGCACGCTCCGTCTCTCAGCAAGCCGCTCCACGACCGCCATGATCTGCGCCTCGCTCTCCGCGTCAATATTGGAGGTCGCCTCGTCAAAGATATAGACCGGCGTGTCATGCAGAAGCGCCCGCGCGAGCGCAAGCCTCTGGCGCTGTCCGCCGGACAGATTGCTTCCGCGCTCCGAAAGCTCCGTGGAAAGCCCCTGCCTGCTCTCAAGGAAATCAAGCAGATTTACTTCCTGAAGCACCTTCAAAAGCTCTTCCTCAGAGGCCTGCGGCGCTGCAAGCCGCAGGTTTTCCTCCACCGTTCCCTTGAAGAGATAGCTGTCGTGGCTTACAAGCGTCACCTGCTCCATCAGGCTCCTGCCGGAAAGCTCCGAGAGCTCCCAGCTTTGCTTCTGTGCTGCAGCGGTCTCTCCTGCGGCATCCGCGGCGGCAGTCCCCCCGGCGCTTTCTCCTACAGCCGATACGAGGATCTCACCGCCATAGCCCTTTTTCCTGCCCGTAAGGAGCGACGCGATCGTGCTCTTTCCGCAGCCCGATAAGCCCACGAGGGAGACCATCCCCCGCGCGGGAAGCTCCATCGAGATGCCGCAGAGCACCTGACGCTTCCCGTCATAGGAAAAAGTCACATCCCTGAGGGAGATCGAAAGCGCCGGCGCGGACTGCTCTTTGTCCGTTCCGCCCGTATGGGAAATGCACGCCGTCCCCTCCGCCTCCGCAGGAAGATCCAGGATGCCGAACAATTTGTCCGAGGCCGCCATGCCATTCATCGCAATATGAAAAAAGCTCCCCAGAAGGCGCATCGGGATGAAAAACTCCGAGGAAAGCAGGATGATCGTAAGCGCGCCGCCGAAGCTTACCGCGCCGTTTACATATTCCTGCACGGCGAGGAGCATGCCGACCGCAGCACCGCCGTAGGCCACCACGTCCATGACGATGATGGAATTGAGCTGCATCATCAGCACCTTCATCGTAATGCGGCGGAACTCCTCCGCCTCCCGGTCCATCTCCTCCGCCTTCAGCGCGTCCGCCTCGTAGATCTTAAGCGTCGTAAGCCCCTGCAGATTTTCAAGGAAGCTGTCGCCAAGTCCCGTATAGACGGACCAGTAGCGGTTTAAGAGGCGCTTTGCAAGCTTCTGCACCGCCATGATGGTAAGCGGGATCAGCGGCACGCAGACAAGCAGCACCGCCGAAGCCCGCAGACTGATGCGGGACAGTACGGCAAACAGGGTGAGCGGCGCCAGCAGGCTGTAAAACAGCTGCGGCAGATACTGCCCGAAATAGACCTCGAGCTGCTCCACGCCCTCGACGGCAACCTGCACTACCTGCGCCGTCGGTACCTTTTCATAGTAGGCAGGGCCGAAGGAGACGAGCTTCCGGTACAGAAGCTCCCGGAGATTCTTTTTTACGCGCGCCCCCGCGAGATACGAGGCCCGTGAGGCCCTGCGGGATGCAAACGCGCGCACGCCTGCCGCGATCAGAATCCCTGCCGCAAAGCCCCCGAGCATGCCCGGGGAAAGCAGCTCCAAAGATCCGCTCTCAAGGCTCTCACAGAGCCTCTGGAACAGAGCGCCTGCCGCCAGCATGATCAGGATCGACATCCACAGCCCCAGCCACTGCCAGAGCACATTGCGGACGATATAGATCCCGGATCTGCCCATCAGTCGTATCAGCCGTTTTTTGATCATCGGGCTTCCTCCTCCGGAATCGTCCGGATCCCAAACAGAAAATACACATAGTGGAACACCGCCACGACGGCGATGATCACCTTTGCAAATACCGGAGAAAACCAGATGCCGATCAGGAAAAGGACCGTCACCGTAGCGAGGACTTTGATCTTCGCCGCGCGGGTCATCGAACGGCTTACGACAAAGTTTTCAAGATGCCGCTGATACAGCCGCGTCGATAAAAACCAGCGATGGAAGCGCTCCGAGCCCTTTGCGAACAGCACGACCGCAAGAAGCAGAAATGGCGTCGTCGGCAGGACCGGCAGTATGATGCCGATACATCCGATACCAAGTGAGACAAATGCCAGTACGACACAAATTCCATTGATGATCCGTTTCAACTTTTCTTAACCCCCTGATCTCTTCCTATTGTTCAAAGCTTCCGAACTGTGGTAAGTGCCGCAGATGTCTGTCACGGGAGGGTGATCCTGACAACAGATCCGCTTTCACTGCGGCACTTACCACAGCCCCGAAGGGGCCGGCAGGTGAGGAGGGAAGTTCCGTCCTGCCGGCTGTGCCCTGGCGGACACCCCTGCATCCGGACCAGTCTGCCGATGCGGTACGGACACGGGGCTGCCCGCCGGGGCGGGCGTGACGCGCCGCAGGGCGGCGCATCACAATTCTATGGCTGTTAAAATTACTTACTGCTATTGGTTATTGCTTTTCAGGCACTTCTTTTCTCCTGTGGCCTGCGCTTTTGGCTTTTCCGCTCCGAAAGCGTGGTTCCCAGGAAGATCAGCATCGCGATACCGCCCACGCCCATCAGCGCGCCGACCGGCGTCCTGTCTCCCGTATACGGGATGACCCTGCCCTCGAGCGTATGTACTGCCGGCGCAGAAGCGTTGCTGCCGGCTGCCGGTGCTGCCGTGCTGCCCACACTGCGTACCGTACCGGATGTACCGGAGGTCACTGCAGAGGAGCCTGCACTGCCAGTCGTTTTTGACGCGGAAACAGTTGTTCCGCTGCTTCCCGTACGCGTGCTGCCCGTGCTGCCCGTACTTCCCGTGCGCACAGTGGTTCCCGATGATCCGCCTGCAGAGCCTGCCGCAGATACCGAAGTACCCGTGCTGCCTCCTGCAGCTGCCGCATTGCTGACTGCCGCCTGCACCTGATTGCTCTCCGCCAGCGCGTAGAGACTGAAGTGATCCAGGGACACTTCAAAGTAGCTGCCGTTTAACGAGCCGCTCATCTGCTGCGCCGAGCCGTCATCCAGGATGCGGTAGAGCACGAGCTTGCCGATATCATAGCCCACCGGCACCGGAATGCGCACCGTCATGCTCGTCGCCGGCTGCACATAATTGGAACCGGAACGAAGCTTGATATCATAGAGCACAAACTGGTTCGCATAATTGCTGATCGCGCCTGCCGTCTTATCAAAGTCAGCACCTTCCGTTACGCGCTTCGCCTCGAGTACTACACCCGGGCCGCCGGCATTGCCCTTGGCGATAATTCCGGTCTCCGTACTCTTCAACTCCGTGCCCACTGCCGTAGTTCCGGAAGAAGAGGAGGAACTGCTGTCGTCATCGTCGTCCGTATCGCCTTCCAGATCGTCCCAGTCATCCTCATCGACCTCTTTCAGCGAGCTCCAGCTTACCTTAAGACGCGCCTTAACGGGGTCGGTTCCCATGACGTCGACCTGCGGATCCACCTGACACTTATAATAGGTAGAGCTGTCATTCGGCAGTTCAAACTCATAGATCCACTTGCTGTTCTCCGTGGATACGAGCTCCGCTTCCTCATAATCCCCGGAATTGTAGATCCAGAAATCATGCAGATGCGCCGTAATGCCGCTGACGGTCATCTTCTTTGTCACAAGACGCATCGTGATGTCGCCGTCTTTGATCTTTACATAGGCCGTACGGTTGAGCGCCGGATCTCCCATGGACGCCTTGTTCATACTGGAGTGCCACAGGCGGACGCTTACCTTGTAGTAGCCGTCGTCCTCGTCGGAGCCGGAGTTGTCAGTGCCGGAATCATTGTTGGTATCCGTTGAAGCCAATGTCAGCCCCTTCATTGCAATCTCCAGAGCACTCGCCGCCGCAAGCTTTTCCGAAGCCGTTGCCGAACTGCTGCTGTAAACCAGTCTCGCAGACAAAAGCGTGCTCGCAAACGTCTGATAGGAGGCCGACGTATAGCTGTTTTTATTGGTTTCATAGGCAGCCGCCACATTGATATAAGCAAGCAGCGTCTGGTTGGCTTCGACAATATCTGAATCTTCGCTCTCGCTATTCTCAAGCTTATCGATCGCGGCTTTGATTTTATTTGTCATCTCCGTAATCTCTGCCTGTGTCACATCCGATCTTCCGAGCAATTCAAGCGCTTCAAAAACAAGGTCTGTCAGCTCCTCTTTCTGCGCATTCGTATACTCATCTGAGCGGATATATTTCTTTGCCTCGCTGATCCAATACTTCAGCTCGTCTGTCTTAATCTCTCCGCTATCATCCTTTTCAAGTCCATTGACCGCCTTATTGATACTCTTTAGCGAATTGCTGATCATACCGGAAGTCACGTTTCTGCTGTTCAGGAGACGCTTTCCTTCGATCACAGCTTTGCTCAGTGTAAGGTAGCTCTCAGCAGTATAATCATCGATGCTGTAACCTTCTGCTGTAGTGATCACAGCTTTCAGCTCGTTCATCTCATCGTCGGAAGCTACAGGAACCAGTGCTTCGATTCCCTGCAGGATCGCCGCCGTTCTGGCATCCACATATTCCTGCGTAATGCCCTTAAGCGTCATAAGCGTCTTTCCTGCCGTCACGCTCTTCTGTACGGCCTCAAAGGACTCTTCGATATAATCGCCGCTATCCAGAGCTTCAAACTGCGCTATTGCACGCTTAAGCGCATCCTTTTCCGGTGCATCCGGATCCTCAGTAGTACCGCCGGTGCTGTCTTCAATATCAGTGGAATCGCTGGTTTTGTTCAGCGTATCCCAGTAAATCCTAAGCCTTGCAGCCTGAATTCTTCCAACATTTCCCATAACAGGCACATCTACCTGACAAGGTGTGTATTCCTGCCAGAGGGTTACCGGCAATCCTACGATCTTCGGATAGGTACCCGCCGCACCATAATCGTCGGATTCATCTGAGTACACGATATAGTCCGGTTTCTGCAGATCATATTTCAGTCCGTCTTCCTCTACCTTAATATTGATCATCAGAGAAATATCTTTCAAATGTCCAACCAATCCCTGATGACGCTTTGCCTGCAGTTCCGTATAAATAGTAGCCTTGCCATTCTTGATGATAACAAGACCCGGTTTTACGAAGGCATCATTGCCCATAGACTCTGAATTTGCCTCATACTGATACAGATCAAAGTCCACACTGTAGGTTCCGTTGTCCGGAATGGACAGCCTGCTTGAAGCCGCCTTTTTCTTTGTTTTTGTCTGCACTGCGGCAGCCTTTGTTTCAGTCTTTGTTTCTTCCTTCTTAATTGCTTCGCTCGAGGTCGAGTTCAGACTGATCGATCTTCCAAAGAAACGAACCAGTGAGGAGAACGGATCTGATGTGCTCTGTGCAGAAAATGCATTCGTCCTGCGCTTTGCAGAGCTTCCGGAAGCCGTATCATCCTCCAGATCTGCATCTGTTTCAGGCTCCTCTTCCGTATCCTCAGTCTCATCTTCGGCAACATCGGTTTCCGGCTCGGTGCTTTCGGTTTCATCCTCTTCAGCATCGCTTTCCGCCTCTGTGCTCTCAGTTTCTTTTTCAGTTTCCGCTTCGGTCTCTTCCTCTTCTTTCTCTTCTGCGGTGTCTTCCATATAGTTCACATCGTCATCATCCACATAATCGTCCATGATGAGATACATTGCAGCAGATGCCGCAGCTGCATTTGCCGGAACCAGAGCTGCTTCTTCATCATTCATCCATGCGATCTGTGACAGGATCTGTTCATTGCTAAGATAATACAGATTGTCCGTATCTGCCGCATCGATGGATGCAAGCCATGCGGCATAACTGGTTTTCTCCCAGCCGTCCCCGCCGCTTTCCGCTCTCTGCGTCATGGCATCTTTCAGCTCTGCAAGCTGCTTAAGCGCTTCTGTCGTATCCTCGGTATCCTCCGCCTCTTCGAGTGCTTCCGCAGCTGTTTTCAGTGCAGTAATTACATCTGTATAGGACTTTTCTTCCGTTGCCGGATTCTGAGAAAGCGCTTTTGCACTCTGGAATGCATTTCGGAATACTGTCCAGCTTTCTGCCGTATAGTCTTCCTCTGTATATCCCTCGTACTTCGAGATCAGTTCCGCAAGCTCTTTTCTGAGCTTTGGAATATCTGTATCAGCTACAGCCACAAGTGCTTCTGCAGCCTCTTTCAATGCAGCGATTGCGTCAGTATACGCAGCCTCATCTGTGCTTTCCTCTTTCTGCAGTTTTTCAGCTTTCTGCAGTGCCTCATAAAAGGCAGTCCAGCTTGACGCTGTGTAATCATCCTCCGCATAATCCTGATACTGTGCAACGAGCTCTGAAAGCTCTGCCTTCAGTTTCGGAAGATTGCTCTCAACAAGCGCAGCGTACGCATCATCCAGAAGTTCCTTCTGTGCGTCAACATCGTCCTGCGTCATGTTGTCTGCTTCAGCTTCGATCTGATCCTGCACCTTCTCGAGTACTTCCTTTAAATGGTTCAGCGATTCCGAAGTATACTGGTCTGTTTTTTTCAACGCCTCTTCGGCTTTTGCTATCGACTTATTCAGTGCCGTCAGATCTCCGCGGCCTTTCAAAGCCTCCATTGCATTTTTCAGGTTTTCTACTGCGGTATCAATTTCTGTCTGAGAAGCCGATGTATCTTCATTTACTTTCTTTGCTACCGAAAGTGCATCTGCAAAGGTGTTCCAGCTATCTGTGGTAAATCCTGACTCCTGATAAATATCTGCCCAGGCAATATAAGTAGCCAGCGCTGAACGGTCCGTCTCCGGATTTTCTGACTTTTCAGTTGCGTTCGCAAAGTCAAGGTACAGCTCCGCCTGCGTGATATATGCCGCTCCGGTCTTTCCGAGCCACAGATGGATCAGGTCCTCCGTGTACGGCACCGTGAACCGGTACTTCGTCACATTTCCGGTGTTGTCCGTCTCATAGCTTTCCGCTGCAGTTCCTTCCGTGATATCTGATGTCCAGTTCGCCGCATATGCCAGCGACGTAACCCACTTCGAGTCACTTTCCTGCATGTTAAGCGTTACCGTCATGTTTCCGTCGGCTACCTTGAGCTCTGCAGAGTTAAAGAACGCTCTGTTCATTCCGGACGGATTTGTCGACTGCGACATATAGATATCGAGCGGGATCTCATACGTTCCATCCGCAAGACCGCTCTCCGGCTCCTCCGGCTTAAGCTTCGCGTTCGCAAAGTCAAGGTACAGCTCCGCCTGCGTGATATATGCCGCTCCGGTCTTTCCGAGCCACAGATGGATCAGGTCCTCCGTGTACGGCACCGTGAACCGGTACTTCGTCACATTTCCGGTGTTGTCCGTCTCATAGCTTTCCGCTGCAGTTCCTTCCGTGATATCTGATGTCCAGTTCGCCGCATATGCCAGCGACGTAACCCACTTCGAGTCACTTTCCTGCATGTTAAGCGTTACCGTCATGTTTCCGTCGGCTACCTTGAGCTCTGCAGAGTTAAAGAACGCTCTGTTCATTCCGGACGGATTTGTCGACTGCGACATATAGATATCGAGCGGGATCTCATATGTTCCATCCGCAAGCCCTTCCTCAGGTTCCGGTTCCGCCTTTAGAGTCGCGTTCGCAAAGTCAAGGTACAGCTCCGCCTGCGTGATATATGTTGCTCCAGTCTTTCCGAGCCACAGATGGATCAGGTCTTCCGTATACGGCACCGTAAACCGGTACTTTGTTACATTTCCGTCACTATCCGTCTCATAGGCTTCCGCTGCAGTTCCTTCCGTGATATCTGATGTCCAGTTCGCCGCATATGCCAGCGACGTAACCCACTTCGAGTCACTTTCCTGCATGTTAAGCGTTACCGTCATGTTTCCGTCGGCTACCTTGAGCTCTGCAGAGTTAAAGAACGCTCTGTTCATTCCGGACGGATTTGTCGACTGCGACATATAGATATCGAGCGGGATCTCATAGGTCCCATCCGCAAGCGGTTTCCTCTCGCTCTCCGCCTTAAAGGCTTCGATCGCTTCATCCAGTTCTTTTATCATGGCCGCGATCTCATCCTTTGTTGCATCTGCCTTTACAAGAACCCCTCTTGCCTCAGTTTCTTTCGTGCTCAGCTTCTCATAACCGGCACTGTCCTTATCTGGGGCATTATGGATATACGTCGATGCTTCCGTAATTTTATCCCGAAGCTCCTTAACTGAAATCAGATTACTGATTGCCTCTGTCAGGGCTTTCGTCTGTCCTGCAACAATATCATAAGAAGGTTCATCAACCGATAGCTTAGCCTGTGCATCCTGGATCGCTGCCTGCAGAGCATCATAAGTGCTCTTCGTATAATCGCCCTCAGTGATGAGCTTTGCTTCTTCCAGCTTTGCCATAGCTGCTTTCAGTTGTTCTTCCGTCGCTTTTGCACGTTCTGCATTGGAAAGATCCAGTTCCAGATTCGCCGTCGCTGTGATCGGACTGTTGTTGTAGCTCTGAAGCGACAGCTCGATCAGGTCTTCTGTATATCCTCTTGTAAACGTAAAGGTTCCGGTCTTTCCGTCTGTTCCCGCCTCAAACGCTGCGGCAGGATTCTCCGCTGATACGCCATCCGCATATTTAAGAGAAATAATGTAGTCGTCTCCCGACAACACAGTCGGAAGTGAAATTGTAAGATTATCTCCGTTTCTTACAACCAAAGCCTTTCCCGTATCAAAATACGTCTGATAAGCTGATGTATTCTGACCGGAACGGTCCTTGATCGCAAACGGAATATAATAGGTTCCGTCCTGCAGAAGATCCGCAGTTCCCTCCTCCGGAAGCGCCGCTCTCAGGACATCCCTTGCAGCCTTGATTTCTTCGCTGGAACTATCCGCTTCATAAACGCTCTGTGCTTTTGCAATTTCTGCCTGCAGCGCAGAATATTCCGCCGTTCCCTGCGTCAGCGTCTGCAGATATTCATCCGCCTTATCAAGCTCTGCACGCAGAACCGACTTGTGATAACCAGACAACGGATTAAGAGCTGCTGAAGTTCCAATTCTCTGCGGATTCATCACGCGAAGCGCCGCATACTGGATACCAGTTCCGTCACCCAGATGCGAATCCATCGCCGGTACCGTAAACTTAACCATATAGGTGCCGTTGCTCATCGGTTCCGTCAGCGGAAAACGAAGTCTCTTCAAATAAGTATAATTCCACTCCTTCGCCCAGTCGTCGATCTGCAGGTTTCCATCAATATCGGAATAGTATTCAAGAACATCCACTGCCGTAGCTGTCGTCTTGTCCTCTCCATGGCAGTAAAACTCTCCTGTCATATATCCGGCAACAGACTGAATCAGTACAGGTTCCATGCTATAGTAAAGCTGAAAACTCTTGTTGCCGCTTCCATCCTCACTGACTTCCAGATAACCCCGATTATCAATGATCGATCTGTTTGCCATGGACGGACGGAAATCATAGCTTACATGATTTAATGTCAGTTCAACACTGTAAATACCGGGTTCCAAAGCCTCCAGGTCTTCCTTGTCTGCCAAAGATCCCATATCCAGAAAAACATACGTGGCGTTCACTTCATCAATGTCTGTCGTACTGTATCGGAATACACGCTCTGTCCGGTCAATATAGCTGTCCATCTCTACAACCAAGCTAAAACCATCTGCAGTAAACGCCGCTGCCGTTGTGGTCTCAATATTCCAGTCTTCCGGTATATCGTACTCGATCGTCACCTTGCCGCCAAGCACATTCAATTTCTGACCGTTTGACTTTAAAGAACTGTCAAAGACATGACAGTATTCTTCTCCTTTTGCAAATCTCCGGTATCCGGAAATTGAAACACTGTCCACATTTTCCGGTGTTTCCCCTTCTTTCACCTCGTCCAGATAAAACTTTACATCTGAAGAAATCACGTCGCTGGTTGTAATCAATCGTGCTGATTCGCCATTCGCCTCATATAAGGTAACTTCTGTAACTTCAGAACCCGCATTCGGCGTTAATCGGAGACAGCCATACCAAGCAAATGTTGCACCTTTTTCGCTAGCTGAGTTATAGTATTTAATATATTTTTCCGGAAAAATCCTGAAATAAATACCATCATACATATTATCAAATGTCAATTCAATGGTATTGCCATCCTTATCATTTTCCCATATCGTTTGATAATTTGTATAAACGCCTTCATTCATGCCAAAACTTGCACCTGTCAGCTTTGTTTCAACCGCCTGTCCGATTGTCCTATCTGTTGCAATCTGCAAAATTTGTATGTCTCCGGGATTTTCAATATTTAAAATTGCTTTTAGCTTTCCTTCATCATCTACTGTTACGCTGACTTTTTTAGCAAATAGTTGATTAAGTAACTGTCCAACTGCGACATCTTTCGCTGTATAATTTCTATGTCCTGCTGATAATCCCAAATCTCCATAATTAGACCATTTATATCCCGCCTCATATTTACCTGAAGAAAATGTAAGAGTTTCTTCATGTTCTTCTATCTCATCTAAATCAAATGTCAGTATAAGACATCGACTATTCCACTTTGTAGCACCCGAATATATGGAATAGATATAAACCGGCTCTGATAAGTTTTCCACAGAAAACGTTATCATTCCAATGTCCATATCTTCATCTTCTATTCCAAACTCAACATTTTTTTTATAGTAAGAATTTGCATCTGCAGTAATATAATTTTCTAAACTTTTGCCATTATCCGCATAATACCATTCTGATGGTTTGTTGAAGTCCCCCATTGGAACACTGTTGGGAGTTGCATATTTTTCTTTAATTTCATTCAGCACTCCATTATCAAGTACCTGTATCATTTCAACAATACTTTTTGCTTGATAAGCGAGTGTTATTTTATAACCTTGTTCTGTTTTTTTTACTAGCGCATTATCATACACTTGCAAAATGCCATTTGTTGAGTTGGTTCCTTTTAAGACTGTTAAATTCTCAAAAGATACTCCCATATACTGATCCAGAGGAACTATATATGTTTTCTCTTCCTTAAGATTGATTTCCTCTGCCCAGACGATTGATGAAGACATAAACATATATACTATTGCAAACAGCAAAGTAATAATAGCTATATTCCAATTCTTCCTCTGTTTTTTCATCTCACCCTCACATCTTTTGATAAAAAGCGGCTACTGAATAAGCTAGCCGCTTTTAGCATCACATTTCAGCTTTCCAGCTTTATTCCTCAATATCCAGATAGATATTGTTCAGCTTTACCGGATGTCCTGACATGGAAATTGAGACAGATACAGGGATCAATCCATCCTCGGTTACATCGGCTGCAACTTCATCCTTTAATCCTATAAATTTGTGAGCGTGATCTTCACCTTCTACCTCGACAGCCTCAAATCCTTCGATTGCAGTGATCCAACCTGACACCGGACTTGTGATATCCTGAGTATAGACAACCACATAAGTATTATCATCAATAACCTCGTCCACCACCTTCGCAACACAATTCTGTGCATGTGACGGCGCTGCAGTAGATGAAGACTGAACCGCGGACATATAGAAGAACGGTCCATTAATGTTATCTGCCATTGCCGGTACTGCCATGGACATAGCCATCATTGCGGTCATTGCCGCCGTTAAAATCTGCTTTTTCATGAAAAAGCCCTCCTTGTAAGAAAAATTAGTTCGCCGGTTTATCCGGCTTAGTTAATAGTGTTCTCTGTTCCTTCCAGAACAGCGCACATTCTTTCGCATTGCTAATCATTTCTGACTGCCGCCGGCTTCTGTGTTTCCGCTCCTTATTCAGTTGTCTTTATATCAACAGCCCGGTCACATGTGTCCGGAAACTGTTCATACCATGCTAACGTCCGCCCCACGCCCCACAAGCGAAGGGCAGGCTTCCTGACAGCGGCGCTTTTGCCTATACCGCCATCACAAACTTCTTCCCGCCGATCTCAGCCACCGGCAGATCGATCCCGTAGATCTCCCGGATAAATGCCGGTGTCACGGTCTCCTGCGGATCTCCCTCCGCAATGATGCGTCCGTTTTTCATCCCCACGAGCATATCCGCATACTCCATGGCCTGATTGACATCATGCAGGATCATCACGATCGTCATGCCGTACTCGCGGTTTAAGTCCCGCACGAGCTGCATAATTCCGATCTGATAGCGGATGTCCAGGAATGCCGTACATTCATCCAGAAACAGGATGTCCGTCGTCATGGCGAGCGCCATGGCGATCCAGACCCGCTGCCGCTGTCCGCCGGAGAGCTCCGAGACCGGACGGCTGCGGTACTTTGCCACATTTGTCACCTGCATCGCCCACTCGACCGCCCTCTGATCCTCCTGCGTTCCTGCAGTCTGAAAGGCATTGAGATACGGGGTGCGCCCGTACCCCACCAGCGTCTCCACCCGAAGATCCGGCGGCGCGGTGTTGTTCTGATGCACGATTGCGGCCTTTCTGGCAAATTCTTTCAGGCCCATATCCCCGATATCCTCTCCGGAGAGCAGCACGCTTCCCTCGTCGGGATACAGATTTTTCGTCATCAGCTTAAACAGCGTGCTCTTGCCGCAGCCGTTTGCCCCGAGCAGCACCGTGATCTTCCCCTTCTGGATATCGAGGTTCAGCCCTTCGAGGATATTGACCGTGCCGTCATAGGAAAAGCTGAGATCCTGCACCTGCATGACCGGCATATCCGCCGCGCCGTTTCCGGCTCTGTTTGTCTCCTTATACGCCATAGGTCTTGTCACTCCTTCTGATCAGGATAATCAGCATCGGGCCGCCCACAATAGACAGCAGGATGGATGCCGAAATCTCATAGGGCGCCGCGATCGTCCGCCCCATCGTATCCGCGAGCAGTAAAAGGAACGCGCCGCCGAGCGCCGAAAACGGGATCAGCCGCTTATGCCCGGAGCCCACGAGGATCCTTGCGATATGCGGCACGATGAGCCCGATAAAGGACACCACGCCCACCTCCGCCGTGGAGATCGCCGCAAGCACGACTGCCACGAGCGATACCGCGATCCGCGTCGTCGTGACGTTGATGCCGAGGCTTCGCGCCGTCTGATCGCTCAGAGACAGCAGATCGCACTTGTAAAACAGGATCCATGCGAGCACCAGCCCCAGCACGACGTAGCCGGTGATGATATAGACATCATCCCAGGTCTTCTGGGAGATATTTGCATTGGCGATGGAAGCCACGCCGCTTAAGTTTCCGCCCGTCATGGAATTAAATGCCTGCGTCAGGCCCGAGAACACGGCGTTGACCGCCACGCCCACGAGGATGACCCGCAGGGGATTTAATCCGTTTTTAAATGCCAGCAGATAGACCAGCCCGCAGGCGATCACGCCTCCGGCAAAGGCCATGAGCGGCGTAAAAAAGTAAAGCGACGGGAAGAGCCCCGCGATCAGCACCGCCACAAAGCTTGCGCCGGAGCTGACACCGATAATGCCCGGATCCGCGATCGGATTTTTCATACAGGCCTGAAAGAGCACGCCCGATACCGACAGCGCCGCGCCGCCGAGCGACGCGATGATGATGCGCGGAAAGCGCAGATCCCAGACCGTCGCCACGTTCTGGTCGTATTCCACGAACAGTCCCCGGTACAGCTCGCCCATGCTGACATTGAGGCTTCCCGTGTTGATCGCGATATAGATCATGCCAAGCAGGAGGAGGATGACCACGAGGAAGGACAGGCCCGCGTTTCTCTGCTTCTGCCCTGTTTCTTTTTCCGTATCCATGGACCTTCCCTCCTTTTATTCTCCGTACAGCATGGGACCGAGCGTCTTTAGCGCTGCCGGGTAGTTGAACTTCGCGCTCATGCCGAACTCGTCATAGGGGAGGTCGTATACGCATTCATCCTCCACCGCGCGAAAGTGCTTCCAGATATCGTTGGTATTAAATTCATCCTTAAACATGTTTACGACGTCCTCCGGCATGGCGTGCGCCGCCCGGAGGATGATGTCCGGGTCCTTTGCCTGCATGTCCTCGGTGTTCGCCGTGATAAAGTCCGTCTCCGCGTCCTCATAGACGTTGGTGCCGCCTGCAAGCCGCACGAGGCTGCCGACGTAGCTCTTTCCGGTCGCGACCACGTAGGAGCCCGGAAGTCCCATCAGCACGAGCACCGTCGGGCTTTCCTTGACAGCGTTTTCCCGGCTGTACGCGTAGTAAAACGCGGAAAACTCGTCGATCATGGCCTCCGCCTCCTGCTGCCGCCCGAAGAGCTCTCCGAGCTGCTCCACGCCCTTGTACAGACCCTCGACGCTCTCGAGGTTCAGGAAGATGCCGTTTAAGCCTGCGGCCTCAAGCTTTGGCTCGAGATCCGTCTGGAGCGACGCCGGACCGATCACATAGTCGGGATCGAGCGTCTTTATGATCTCCATATCCGGCCCCATGGCCGTGCCCACGCGCGTGGCGCCGTCATAGCGCGCAGGGATCACCGAAAGAGAAGAATTCGGCACACCCACAAGGTCGATGTCGAGCCGCGCCATGATGTCCACCGTGGCCGGGCTCGTCGCGACGATGCGCAGCGTATCCGCGTCTCCCGCGACCGCGCCCGTACCGGCAGTACCGCTCTGGTCCACACAGCCTGCAAGGCTTAAGAGCGCTGCCGCGAGCACCGGGATCAGTCCCCGCTTTTTCATCCAGTTTCTCATCTGCGCGCTTCCTCCTCTGCCTGATCTTCAGCCGTTTCTTCTGCCGCTGTCTCTTCGTCTGCCGCCTGCTCCGCTTCCTCTGGCGCTTCCTCCTCATCCGGGGAAGCTGAGGGCCTGCGGCGAAGCTGTGCCGCGCCAAACCACAGGATCAGCGCGCCGGCTGCTGCAAGGAGCACGTACATGATCTTCTGATTGGTCGTCATGCCGCTCTTTTCCTGTGCCGCATCCAGTGCGGAAAGCTCCGTATCTCCGGTCATGCCGGTGATGCCCGTCGCCTCTGCGAGGATCGGCTCCGTCAGCTCCCTTGCCTCCTGCATCGGGACCTGTGAGAGGTCATAGTCTGTATCGAGGTGATAGTCTGAGGCGCTCACCGCGCCGCCGCCTGTATTGCTGCTTCCTGCGCGGGATGTCTGTGCCTCTGTGCGGCTGCTGCCGGATGTGCCCGGCTTCTGCGGGATGCCCGTCACCGGGTCGTCCGCGTTTCCGCTGCCGTTAATGCCGTCATCCGTCGCTGCCGCGCTTCGCTGCGGCCTGTCCGGTATCGTCCGCTGTGCAGGCATCACTTCCTCTGCCGCTTCTTCCTCATCCGCTGCCTCGTGCAGCGCCTCTCCGTCATAGGCTTCCTCCTGCAGCGCTTCCTCCTCATAGACAGGTACCGCCGCCTCGGTCTCCCGCACGGCTGCCTGCGTCTGTGTCTGCGCCGCCTGGTTTGCGAGGCTCGTCTTAAAGTCCGCGCTGCCTGCGACCGGATTACTGAAGGTAAAGAAGTATACGACGCTCCGTCCCATCGGCTCGATGTAAGCCTTTCCGCGGAAGACCGAAGCCGTGTTCTGTATCTTCATGCGGTAGTCCGTATAGCCGTATTTCTCATCAATGTTAGTCGAGCCCTCGACCGGCGCCTTTGTCTGCATCGCCTGGAAGGAAAGGCTCGTATAGCTTCCGCCGTTTCGCTCCTCAAAGCTCACGTCCGTGACGAACTGGCTGAGATAGTAGCGCACGGTCAGATACATCGATCCGTCCGCCCCGACCTCCAGAAGCCCCGTCGGGCCGCAGAGCTTTTCCGTCATGCCCTGTCCGATCGCCTCGTTGTTGCCGGGATCCTCCACCCGTCCGGTCTCGGGGTCCGTGTAGCTCGGCTTTACCGTTACGGTATAGGTTCCCGCGTCCGCCGCAAGCGCGGTCGCTGCCATCGTGAGCGAACACAGGATTGCAAGCAGCCATGCCGCAAACAGCGCTGTCAGTCTGCTCTGTCCCGCGCCCTTTTGCCTGCGGAACCTTGTTTCTGCCGCCTGTCTCATCATTCCACCCTCTTTGCCATAACGACCAGCCTTCCGTCTTCCTCACTGTAATCACAGGTGGAGAGCGTCAGGAAGTCGTCTCCGTACTCCAGGCTTACGCCTGTGTCGTAATACTCGATCGCGCGCATGTTTGCGACCGCCTCCTCGCAGTCCTCCTCGGACGCATAGGTAAATCCGTAGGGAAGGAGCTCGAGCTCATTTGCCTCCGCCACGGAAGCGATCTCATAGATCCTTGTTTCATACAGGGTATCGAGCTGGATCGTCCTGTGCGCCTCCCAGTAGGATGCCTCCCTGTAGTTAAGGAGGTCTGCAAACATGGATCCGTTTTTCATGTTGTGGCCGTAGACGATCAGGTTTCCGCCATCCTCATTGATGCTTGAAGAGCCGTCGAGGAACAGAAGTCCGTTCTGGCTCTCGGAGCGGTCGAAGCCGTGATCGCTGTAAAACTCCGGGTCCTCCGGCGTCCACATCACGGGGTAGTCCACCGTCGTGCCGTCGATCGTAAGCCAGCCGATGAGATCCGGGTTTTCCAGGAAGAGATCCCGGTAGGTGCTCATGACCTCTCGGTCCGCGATGTCAAGCGTCCGGCCGTCGTCTCCCCTTGCGATCGCCTCCTCCTTCTTCGTCCGGAGGCTGTCGATCTCTCCCTCCGCCTGCTTTCCGCGGAAATAGTAGGATCCCAGGAGCACGATGCAGGCCGTCGCCGCGCAGGCGCTCACAAGCCGCACCGTACCCCTGTATTTTCCCTGGTTCCATTCCTTCCGGATCTTCCGGAACTGTTTTTCAACGCTCATGTTTGTTACTCCCTGTCGTTAGTTCAAACTAACCTCTTGCTTTAAAAAAAGATAACCTTCGTTCCGGTTATCTGTTATATGGCTTTTCCAGCGGGCTTTCCGCCCTCACAGAGCACATATTATGTGAAATTTTTTTGTCTGTCAATGGTAGATTTTTTCACGTTGCGCGCCGTGCAACAGACGATTTTTATCCGCCCATTTTGTTTATTTTTCGGTATTTCCAGAAAAAAACGCCCCTTTTTCGTTGCATTTACCGCAACAAAGAGGCGTATTTTCCCGGATGATCCGCTTAAATTTTCCTTAAATTTTTTCCATTACGATTTTTTTCGTAAATATTCTGTCCTATTTCCATACCCGGAACTCGAGCAGCGCGCTGCTCTGCTTCATCGCCTCGGGTCCTGCCGAGCAGGCCATGCGCAGCCTTGTCATGCCGCGGAGCTTCTCCTGGTCCTCCCGGTAGGTGATCCAGAACGCGTTCAGCGGGATCGATACCCTGTCCCCCTGGATGTGGATCGGCTCCCAGCAGCCGCTGCTCTCATACTCGACCATGCGCGCGTTGCCCTCGTACCACTTTCCCATCAGGGACTGGTGGGAAAGCATCTTGCGCTCGAGGACGAGCTCGCCCTGTCCTTTGGAGAGCCTGAGCGTGCCGGTGCGCTCAAAGCCCTCGCTCGCCATGGAGCGCTCCTTGAGCCCCTCGCCCTGTTCCCTGCGAAAGAGCACCATGACCCGGACCTCGCCGGGCTGAAGCCTGTCCCCGCACTTTTCCAGAAACTCCTCTCCGGAGAGGCTCGACCACTTGTTTGCCCCGGCGGAGACATAGCGGCGGCAGCTGTTGCACATATAGCCCATGTTGCTTAAGAGCATGGCGGTCTCCCGGCTGCAGTTTTTGATGATCGTCAGGCTGTCCTGTCGGATCTGTGCCTCCGGGATCTGATGCTCCTTAAGAAAGCCCTCCAGCCGGTAGACCTGCTGGTTTTCCGAGTTGAGCCATCCCTCCCCCTGCGGGGTCAGGCGGTAGCGCTCATCAAGCGTCCCGTCCTCCCGATAGCGCCTGAGCGCCCTCAATACGGTGGAACGGTTTACGCCGAACTCATTGCTCACCGCCTCCAGCGATACGGCTCTGTCCGGCTCCTCCCGCTGCAGGCGCACCAGCGTGAGAAGATACTGATACGCGCTCTTTTCCTGTCCGTTCATCTCATTCACTCCATTCATACGCGAGCGGCAGCTCCAGACGTACCTCCCGCTCATCCTTTGTCCCGTCCGCCTGCATGAAGTGCAGACGGATCCTGCATTCTCCGTCCATGATGCGGTACTTTGCCACCTGCTCAAAGCTCATCGCGCGGAAATAGATCCTGATCCTGCCGCTGTCTGCCGGCTCATAGCGCTCCGCACCGTCCATGTGGTAGCTCACGCCGCACAGCACCGGCGCCTCCTGCATCCACTTAAGCTCCAGTCTGCTTGTGATCGGCTCGATGATCACCCG
>JAUNHA010000035.1 GCA_030524135.1 Eubacteriales bacterium | reverse complement strand
AAATCATGCGTTCCAATCAGCTGATCTGCTGCCAGACGCATCCGTTCTATATCAAGTGTCTGTCCAAGCCGGTACAGATATCTTCTCTCAAAAACAGACGGCTTTTCTCCGGTAAAAATCGTATAGCAATATTCTTTTTCCGCGGCATGATAACGGCTGTGAAAACGGGGGTCTGCCTTTTCTGCAGAAATCACACGGATATCCTCCGGCAGATAATGATTGATATACTGTTTGATCTCTTCCGCTGTTTTCTCCGTTTCCAGAACGGCATTTGCAGCCTGTCCGCGCGCATGCACGCCGGCATCCGTTCTTCCTGCTCCGATCACCTGTACATCACTGCCCGTCATGCGGGACAATACCTGTTCGAGTTTTCCCTGTATCGTATTGTCATCATCCTTAAGCTTCTGCCAGCCGCTGTAACGCGTTCCGTCATACTCCAGCACAAATTTATAATTCTGCATTGGAAATCCTTTACCGTTCTATTATATTCCGTACCTTATATTCCTACGTTATAATATGTCTCCGTCATTTCTCTTCTGCTGTACACGATCCGCGCCCTGTTCGATCTGCAGCGCCTTTGCATACGCAGAAAATGCCGACGGAATCGCATACTGCTCCTCCGTCTCTTCTTTGGTCACAAAAAGCTGATCCCCGGTCCTGTTCTGTGCCGCAAGCTTTATGAGATATCCACGCATGTGCCATTCCACATGCGTAAAAATATGCTTTGCATCCGGAAGTTTCCGGATATGCACCGCATCAAAGCCAGCTTCCTTTACCGCCGCGAGAACTTCCGCCTCTGAGCGGTACCCTTCCAGTGAAGGAAACTCATACATCCCTGCAAGCAGTCCCTTCGGCGGCCGTTTTTTTATCAGAAAGCGGTCACCGTCCTGCAGCAGCATAATCGTGCGTTCTTCGATCCTGCGCGCCTTTTTCCCTGACTTTACAGGAAGCTTATCGATCTGCCCTTCCCGGAATGCCGCACAGATCTCCCGCACCGGACAGCTGTCACAGAGCGGTGCCCCGTTCGGCACACAGATGATCGCCCCAAGCTCCATAAGTGCCTGATTAAAAATTCCTGGATCAAAACCATCTGCAGTTTCCGCCGCCTTAGCGATCGCCTCCCCAAGCGCCTTTTCCACGTTCTTTTTTGTCTCCGGCATCGCGATATCCGAATCATCTCCGGCAATTCTTGCATACACACGCAGCACATTCCCGTCCACAGCGGATACCGGAAGAGAAAATGCGATCGACGCGATCGCGCCCGCCGTATACGGACCGATTCCCGGCAGCTTTAAAAGGGCTCCATGATCTGCAGGGAGCCGTCCGCCATATTCCGCCTCAAGCACCTGTGCGCACTTTTTCAGATTGCGCACCCTGCTGTAATATCCAAGCCCCTCCCAGAGCTTTAAAAGCCTCTCGTCCGGACATGCCGCAAGACTGCTGATATCCGGAAGCGCTTCCCGGAAACGCAGAAAATACCCCCGGACCGCTTCCACACGCGTCTGCTGCAGCATGATCTCCGAAAGCCATACATCGTAGGGATCTCCTGTATCCCGCCAGGGAAGATCCCGTTTATGTTCTGTAAACCACGGCGGGAGAAGCCGCGTCAGCATGCGCAGCTTCTCCCTGACCTGTTCAGTCTGCCATATTTCCCTGTTCATAGTTCCTATTCGTAAAATACCGTCATCGCTTTCACAAGCGCCGCCGTATCCTTCGTCCCCGCCGTCTCATAGGGAGAATGCATCGCAAGCTGCGGCAGTCCGATATCCGCGCTGCTGACAGCCACCTTCGTATTGGATATATTTCCAAGCGTGGAACCGCCGAGTATATCCGAGCGGTTTACAAAGCTCTGATATTTCACGCCGGCCTTGTCGCAGATTTCCTTGAAAAATGCCGCCGAGTATCCGTCCGTGCAGTATCTTTGCTGGGCATTGTACTTGATCACAATACCGCCGCCGATATACGGGCGGTTCGTCGGATCTGTAAATTCCTTATGATTCGGATGCACAGCATGCGCATTGTCCGCCGATACCATAAAGCTGTTGCCGAGCATCACCAGGTAATCCTCGTAATCAAGCCCAAGCCCTGCGGTAACGCGCTGCAGCGTATCATACAAAAATGTGGATCCGGCGCCCTGTCTGGTTTCACTCCCCACCTCTTCATTGTCAAACACACAGCAGAGGCTCAGATGTTTTTTCCGCTCTCCCGAGAGGAAGCCGCGCATCGTGGAAAATGCACACTGCAGATCGTCCAGTCTGGGTGCCGAAACAAACTCATCCTCCGGACCCCAGATCATGCCTTCCGTCCTGTTATACAAAAACAGATCATGCCCGAGTATCTGCTCCGGTTTTACACCTGCCGCCTTTGCGATCAGTTTCATAAAACCGCCGTCCGCTTTTCCAAGCGCATACAGCGGAAGCATGTCCACCTGCGCATTGTAGGAATATCCCTCATTGACCTTGCGGTTCATATGGATCGCAACATTCGGGATCAGAAGCATATCCCTGTCCAGATTAACAAGCACTTCCCGCACGCCGTTTTTCATGCGTTTATCTTTTACAAACACGCGGCCCGCCGCAGACAGCGGCCGGTCAAACCACGGTGCGCAGATCATGCCGCCGTAGCGCTCCACATTGAGCGTCACATACTGTCCTTCCACGGATATTTCCGGATTTTCCTTGATCTTAAAGGATGGCGAATCCGCATGGCTTGCCGCGATACGTGCGCCGTCTTTCGCGTTGATTCCTCCCTCCGGTATCGTAAATGCAATGATCGCGGAATGGTTGCGCATTACAAAATAATCCCCTGCGGAAAGCGACCAGCGCTCGCCTTCCGAAAGCTCCTGGAACCCGCGTCCGAGAAGCCCGTTTCGAAGCGCTTCCGCCGCCTGAAAACTGCAGGGACTTTGTTTGATAAAGTCGAGCAGTTCTTTATTTATCTCATATACCGCGGAACTGTCCGGCTCCTTCTTTTTATCTTTTTCCTTTTTCATTTTCAGCCTCAACTCAAACGATTAAATTCGGTTACAGATCTTAATCAAAGCGTCCGTTCAGATAACTGATTGCATAATCCACATAGAGATTGCAGCTTCCGAGCAGAGCCTCCTCATCGATATCAAACAGACCGTGATGGTGCGCTGACGCGGTATTCTTATTGTTCGGATTATTGGTTCCGACAAATGCATACATTCCCTTTGCCTTTGCAAGATAGTCCGCAAAGTCATCCGCACCGAGCGCCTTTTCCATGTTGTGGATGATATCCTTCTGATCAAAAATCTCTTCCGCAACAGCAGTAACCTCTTTTACCGCGTCTTCATCATTTACAAGCGGCGCGGCAAAATCCTTAAGCTCAAATTCCGCCTCTGCGCCATAGAGCTTTGCGATCGCCTCAGCAGTCTCGCGCACCTCACGGTTCGTGCGCTCTCTTGTCTCAGCGGAAAAACACCTTGTCGTGCCTTCGATCTCCGCATGTTCCGCTACGATATTATATGCGGTTCCGGCAGTCAGCTTTCCGACGCCCACAACCACCGTATCCAGCGGATTGGTTCTGCGCGCCACGATGGACTGAAGATTTACGACGATCTGTGAGGCAATATACAAAGCGTCAATTCCCATGTGCGGCGTGGAAACATGTGCGCCTTTTCCCGTTACTTTGATCTTAAAATAATCACAGCTTGCATTATTCGGTCCCGGCGTAAGAGAAACCTTCCCGCTTGGTATCTTTGAGCTTACATGCGCGCCGTAGACACGATCCACGCCGTCCATCAGCCCTTCCTGAACGAAGATCCGCGCGCCGGCTCCGATCTCCTCTGCCTGCTGGAAAAAGAGTCTGATCTGACCGCCAAACTCAGCTTTTTTCTCCCAGAGCACCTTTGCTGCTGTCAGCATGGTAGCCGCATGCGCGTCATGTCCGCAGGCATGGCAAAGACCGTCATTCTGCGAATGATAGGAAACATCCGCTTTCAGATCCTGCATGCGGAGCGCATCGATGTCGCCGCGCAGTGCGATCGTCTTTCCCGCCCCCTTTTCTCCGTCGATCCAGGCATAGACGCCCGTCTCTCCGACACGGCGATGCGGAATGCCGCTCTTGTCAAGTTCCTCTTCGATCCTCGCGCAGGTTCCGTACTCCTCAAGGCTCGCTTCCGGATGCGCATGAAAATAACGCCGAAGTCCGATCAGATAATCTTTTTCCTTTAAAATATATGGCTTAATATTCATGATATACTCCCATCCTGTTATATTCTTTGCCGTCTTTTTTCATAACAGCTTCTCTGCATATACGAAAACGGCGGGACGTTTTTCGCCGTCCGCCGTTTTCATTTATTCCCGGTTAAACGGGCTTAATTCTCCCATGCACAGATGAATGCACCGTCGTACTCATCCTCAAGCGTCTGGGCAACCTCATCCGTCTGATAAGCCTCAACGATCTTTCTGTAGGTCTCGTTATCCTTATCCGCGGTTCTTGCCACGATAACGTTGATCAGGTCTGCGACTGCCGGGTTCTCATCCGGGTTGACATTTTCAACATAAATGGAATCCTTTAACGGGTTCAGCCCTGCGGTAAATGCATTTCCTCCGTTGATGATCGCTGCCGTGCAGTCCGGAAGCAGATTGGCAAGCGTTGCAGATTCAGCCTCCATGATCTCGATCTGTACATTGTACTTCGTGATATCCGTCTTGGTCGGCACAACGCCCTTCTCCGGATCACATTCAATAAGGCCTGCTGCCTCAAGAAGCTTAAGCGCTCTTCCGCCATTGGTCAGATCGCTCGGAATCGCAATGATGTCGCCGTCCTTGATATCCTCGATCGAGGAGATCTTGTCCTTGTTGTTGAAGATCGCGAGCGGTGCAATGATCGTATCGCCGATCGCAGTCAGGTCATAGCCCTTCTGCTGAATATCATTTGCAAGGAATGCCTTGTGCTGGAATGCGTTCAGATCGATCTCCCCGTCATTGAGCGCACGGTTCGGTGCTGCATAATCACTGAAATAGACGAGTTCAACCTGAATATTTTCCGGAGCGAGAAGCTCATTTACCGTATCCCACTGTGCATTGTAAGCGCCTACCACGCCTACCTTTACAACGGTCGGTTCGCCGGATGCCTCCGTTCCCGCTGCCGCTTCTGTTTCTGCCGTATCTTCTGCAGAGCTGTCAGCTGCCGCCTCCGTTGCTGCCGCTGCGGTCGTCTCGCTTGCGGAGGAACCGCATGCAGTAAGTGCAAACAGCGCCGCTGCCGCCAGTCCAATCAGTGCCACATTTCTCTTTTTCATAATTATCCTCCTCTTGGAATGAACTAATTTCTTTTTTATGTCAAACCGACGTTTCCGGTCTTCCATCCATTTTGATATCAGTGCGTTGTTACCCTGATAATGATATTGCCCACAAACTGAATGATGCTGATGATGATCAGGATAATGATGACTGTCACCCACAATGCATCAAAATATCCCAGCTGATAACCATAACGGATCGCAAAGTCTCCGAGACCGCCCGCGCCGACTGCACCAGCCATGGCTGTAAGGCCTACAAGGTTGACCAGAGTGATCATGCTGACACGCGTAATGCTTGGAATACTCTCACGGAGATATACCCCGAAGATGATCTCAAACGGATTAAATCCCATGGCCTCGCTGGCTTCGATCAGCCCGCCGTCCACTTCGGCGATCGCCGATTCGACCTGTCTTCCGAAGAACGGCGCGGTTCCCACGATCAGCGGTACATACGCACCCGTTACACCAAGGCTCGTTCCGACGATCGCGCGGCTGACCGGGATGAGCAGGAACATCAGGATGATGAACGGGATGGACCGCACGATATCGATCGCCTTATCAAGCCCGGTATACAGCGGAATGCATTCGAGGATACCGCCGCGCTTTGTCACGATCAGAAGTACGCCGATCGCCGTGCCGATCACAAATGCAAAGAGCGCTGCCACGATCACCATCTGTATCGTCTGCCCCGTACATTTCCAGAGCTCTTTTCCGAGCTTTTCCAGATTTGGTGCTATCGTATAAATGAAACTCATCCTTTGATCACCTCCGTATCGATGCCTGCCGCCTGGATATAGGCAATCGCGCCCTCAATATCTTCAGGCTTTCCGGAAAGCGTTACAACGAGCTTACCGAAAGGCAGGTTCTTTAAGATCTCCACATTTCCGAATATGATGCTTGCGTCCACATTGAACTTTCTTGAAATCGCTGAAATGACTGCCTCATTGGTGTTGACGCTCGAATAGCTCAGAATAAGCATCTTTGCGCCCTCCGGAATATCGGTCAGCGGGCTGTTGTTCTCCACAAGCTCATAGATCTTGCTGATGTTCGTCGCCGTATCGATAAAGTCCTTTGTCACCGGCTTCTGCGGATGATCAAACACATCGATGGTTGCGCCTTCCTCCACGACGTATCCGTCTTCCATAACCGCTACCCTGTCGCAGATATCCTTTACGACTTCCATCTGGTGCGTGATGATGATGATCGTGAGCTTAAGCCGCTCATTTACCTCATTCAGAAGCTTCAGAATGGACTTTGTTGTCTGCGGATCGAGCGCCGAGGTGGCCTCGTCGCAGAGCAGGACCTTCGGATCATTTGCAAGTGCTCTTGCGATTGCCACTCTCTGCTTCTGTCCGCCGGAAAGCTGTGAGGGATACGCATCGATCTTATCAGCAAGTCCTACCAGCTCCAGAAGCGAACGGATCTTCGCATCCTTCTCCTGTTTGGAAAGCCCGCTCTTTTTCAGCGCAAACTCGATGTTTCCGTACACAGTGCGGGAGCGCATCAGATTAAAGTGCTGGAAGATCATGCCGATCTTTCTGCGAACCTCCCTGAGCTCCGGCTCCGAAAGCTTCGTGATGTCCTTTCCATCGATCACCACGCTGCCGCCTGTCGGACGTTCAAGCAGGTTGATACATCTTACCAGCGTGGATTTTCCCGCTCCGGAAAATCCGATGATGCCGAAGATCTCCCCATCATTTATTGTAAGCGACACATCCTGCACTGCATGAATCTCACCGCGCTTTGCACCGAAGGTCTTTGATACGTTCCGTAATTCGATCATCTTCTGTTCCTCTCTTCTTTTTTGCGGGTCCCGCCGATTCCGCAAAAGAAAAAGCTCCCGTCCCGATAGTAATAACTATTAGGACGAAAGCCAAAAATATCTTTCGTGATACCACCTAACTTCAGCCGCCGCTCACGCGGACAGCCCTCAACGAGTACGCCTGCCATGCATTTAATACTCTCTCGCTGTAACGGGCGATCCCGTCATGTCTTATCCTGCTGCAAAGCCCGGTTCATACATGCGACTCAGAGGCCATGTTCGGCAGCTTCCTCCTTCTCCCCTCTCAGCGAACAGGGATTCTCTCCTAAGGCACCTGCTGTGTACTCTTCTCTTCAACGTCATTTTGTTTTATTGAGTTGTTGACGCTTAATTTACTCCCTTTTCGCAGAGTTGTCAAGCGTTATTTTCGCAAGCGCCTTTTTGAATTCACTTCGGAACAAAACGGCCGTAAACGTAATTGCAAGTACATCCGCCGCAGGCTCCGCAAGATATACCGCCATGGTCTGATTTGCCCGGAACAGATGCGGCATAAGATAAATAAACGGCAGAAGCAAAATAAACTTCCTCGTCACCGCGACAAGAATCGATGCCTTTGCGTTTCCGATCGAGGTAAACGTCATCTGGCAGGCCATCTGGATGCCGAACAGTCCCAGCACCGCACAGTAGATGCGAAGCGCGGTCTTTGTAAAGTCCATAAGCGCGGGATCCGAGCTGAACATGGCTGCAAAGCCCTGCGGAAACAGCATGATACACGCCCACAGCAGCAGCGAATAACCAAGGCTTACAAAGAGCAGCAGCCGGAAAGCCTCCTTTACGCGCCCGCTGTTGCCCGCGCCGTAATTATAGCTCAGAATCGGCTGCGCACCCTGTCCGAGTCCCTGCATCGGAAGCAGCGCAAACTGCATTACGCTCGTCAGGATCGTCATCGCGCCTACGGCAATGTCGCCGCCGTACTGCAGAAGCGAAGAATTAAAGCAGACCGAGATCACGCTCTCGCTCGCCTGCATGATAAAGGTCGCGGTTCCAAGCGCCACGCTCGGCAGGATGATTCCCGGCACAAGCCGGAAATTTTTTGCTCTGATCTTCAGGAAGGTCTTCTTTCCGCACAGGAAGAGAAGCACCCAGGCACAGGAGATGCCCTGCGACAGAACCGTTGCGATCGCCGCGCCGCGCACACCCATTCCCATTCCGAAAATGAACACTGGGTCCAGCACGATATTCGTTACCGCGCCGAGCAGAACCGACAGCATGCCGGTCTTTGCAAAGCCCTGCGTCGTGATAAACGAGTTCATGCCCAGCGTAAGCTGCACAAAGATCGTTCCGACGGCGTAAATATTCATATAGCCTGTCGCGTAGCCGATCGTGTTTTCACTCGCGCCGAACAAAAGCAGCAGCGGGCGGTTAAATAAAAGCAGTAAAAGCGTCAGAACAGCCGAAACAATGATCTGCAGGACAAAACAGTTTCCCAGCGTTTTCTCCGCCGTCTCATAGTCCCCCGATCCCATAAAGATCGCGGCGCGCGGCGCGCCGCCGCTCGATACAAGTGCGGCAAATGCCGACACGATCATGATGATCGGCATGCAGACGCCGACACCCGTCAGGGCAAGCGCGCCTTCCACCGGAATATGTCCGATGTACATGCGGTCGACCACGTTATAAAGCATGTTGATGACCTGTGCCGCAAGCGTCGGAAGCGCAAGGCGGAAGAGAAGCCTTCCAACAGGCTCCGTCCCCAGAAAGCGCTTATCATCGTTTCCCATCTGCTTTGTATTTGTCTTTTCTTTTATTTCTTTCATGTTCATTTATTCCTTGTGCAGCGTAAACAAAAATACCGTGATCAGTATGCAGGCAAAGCCGGCGATATCGATCAGGGAAAACTTCGATCCCAGCCAGAGCGCCGATATAATGGTCGCTGATACCGGTTCCAGACAGCCGATCAGCGTCGCCTTCACCGCTCCGATCTCTCCGATGCCCTTGATAAACAGTGTAAACGCGCCGACCGTACCGATCAGAACAATCAGCGCCAGTACAAACCAGCCGGTAATATCAAGTGCGGCAGGCATAAAAAACGCCCTGCTCGAAAGTCCGAGCACCACACCGCCGATCAGCATGCCGTAAGCGCTCACAACAGCCGCATCCCAGCGCACGACAAGCCCTGCAGAAAGCAGGGAATAGGTGCAGACGCCGACAGCCGCCATCACACCCCAGAACAGCCCCTGGGCGGAAAGCACCATCGTCCTGATATTGCCGTGCGTCGCAAGCAGAAACACGCCGAAAAGCGCCAGCAAAATGGAAAATATATGAACTCTGCTCAGCATGGTCTTCGTTCTGACCGCTGTAAAAATCGCAATAAACGCCACACTCAGGTTTTGCAGTACAGTTGCCGTGGCGGAATTGGAGTACTCGATCGCCGTCAGATATGCCGCCTGCACGAACATAAGTCCCGCAAGGGCGAATAAAATCTCATGAAAAAAATCATGCTTATGACGCAAGAGGGCGACAAGCTCCGCCCTCTTTGAAGAAACGCAGAAACACGCCAGAATCAGCACGATGCCCGAAAGCGTCATGCGCATGGACGTTACCCAGATGGAGTTAAGCTCATAATTCATAAACAGATACTGGCTCGCCGTCCCGGAAAATCCCCAGCTGACCGCGCCAAGCACCGCATAAAGCGCACCGGACGATTTCTTTTTTTCCATAATTTCCCCCTGTCCCCACACACAAAACCGGATGCATTCTGCAGGACAGAATACATCCGGAGTCATTGTTGCACATTTCAAATCAAAGGTCAAGCATTTCAGGACAGCTTCTCATACATGTAGTTGCCCAGAAGCTGAACGCCCTGGACGAAGATGATCAGAATCACGGAGGTTACGATCAGATACGGAATATTGTACTGCTGATAGCCGTAACGGATCGCCACGTCTCCAAGGCCTCCCGCGCCGATCGCGCCTCCCATTGCGGAGTAGCCGACAAGGCTGATGATTGTAAGCGTAATTCCCGCCAGAATAGCCGGAACCGCCTCCTTCAGCATGACACGGAAGATAATATTCGTATCGGAAGCCCCGAATGAACGCGCCGCTTCGATCACACCGCTGTTAACGGAGCGAAGCGCGGATTCCATGACGCGCGCCACAAACGGGATCGCGCTGATCGTAAGCGGCACGATTGCCGCCGTCGTACCGATCGCCCTGCCCGCGATCAGGCGGGTGAACGGGATCACGATAACCATCAGAATGATAAACGGAAAGCTGCGGAATACATTTACCAGAAAATCAAGGATCGCATACACCGGCCTGTTCGGGTGCAGCCCGTCCTTTGCCGTGATCGTAAGGACGATCGCCGGGATGAATCCGAGGACAACGGAAAAAAGCGTGGACCAGAACACCATCGTCAGCGTTTCCAGACTTGCTTCAATCAATATTTCACCCATCTTTTAAGCCTCCTCTTCCATTTTTTCCCAGCGGACCTTATGGCTGTCCAGATATTCCGTCACGACCTCGAGATCCTCATTTTTAATATTGATCACAAGACTTCCAAGCGCATTGTTGCGGAAGCTCTCGATCTTTCCCCATACGATCGAAAATGACAGGTTCCGTTCCCTGGCAAGATCGGTAATGACATGGTCACCCGCCGTATCATCGAGGAAAAAGAGCTGAATGTTGACGTCCTGCTTCGGCAGAATATCCGGAATGCCACCGAGGAACTGACGCACGTCGGGATTCGGGAGGATAAACAGCTCCTCCGGCTTTCCCTCTGCAACGATCTTACCGTCCTTGATAAAGCTTACGCGGCTGCAGATCTGCTTCACCACTTCCATCTGATGCGTGACAACGACAACCGTGATGCCCATTTCACGGTTGATCTTAAGCAGCAGCGACAAAATCTCATTTGTCGTAGCCGGATCAAGCGCGCTCGTCGCCTCGTCGCAGAGCAGAATCTTCGGATCCATCACAAGCGCTCTTGCGATCGCCACGCGCTGCTTCTGTCCGCCGGAAAGGTTATCCGGACGCTCATGCACCTTATCCGCAAGACCGACCAGCTGCAAAAGATCCATGATCTTCTGCCGGCTTTCCTCACTGTTTTTCTTTTTGCCCCAGCAGACAAGCGGGAGCGCCACATTATCATACACGTCCAGACGATTCAGAAGGTTGAAATTCTGGAAGATCATTCCGGTCTCCTTCTGAAAATTTCTGAGCGCCGCGCCCGAAAGCCCTGAGACTTCCTGTCCGTCTACGGTGAGGCTTCCGCTCTGATAGCTCTCAAGCCCGTTGATACAGCGCAGAAGCGTCGATTTTCCCGCGCCGCTGTGTCCGATCACGCCGTAGATCTCGCCATCCTCGATCGTGAGGGAGATGTCCTGCAGGACCTCGGTTGTTCCGAAATTTTTCCGGAGATTTGTTATCTGTATCATAAAACTTCCTTTCTGTCCGGCTCTTTGATCAGGAATGCGTTCCGGAAGCAGATGCTGCCTCCGAAAGTGTTTTCCGAAGGTTCAGAAGCGCGTCCGAGATATGGCAGTAGCCTTCCGGATGCTTGTCGAGGTATTTCTGATGATATTCCTCCGCAGAATAATAATTTTCAAGCGGTCCGACCTCCACGGCAAGCTTCTGTCCTGCCTTTTTTTCTTCTTCATGATAAACCGCCTCGACATCCGCGCCGAGCGATTCGTCAGTATAGTAAATACCGGTGCGGTAATTAATACCTTCATCCTCTCCCTGTTTATTAAGGGAAACCGGATCGATCGCCATGAAAAAATAAGACAGCAGTTTCCTTGTCGGAAGGATGGTCTCATCATACACGATCTTTACCGTCTCCGTGTGTCCGGTCAGTTTATAGCGTACGTCTTCATAGCTTGGATTTTCCGTGCTGCCGTTTGCATAGCCTGTCTCCGTCGAGATCACGCCTTCAAACTGGTCCAGGAATTTCTGCAATCCCCAGAAACAGCCGCCTGCGAGATAAATTGTCTTCATATTATATATGCCTCTTATGATAAGTGTCTCTTATCGATGTCCTGTGTCCGGCGCCTATGCGCCCTGCCGCCGACAGATATCCGGGGCCAGCGCTCCGCCATGCGGCGCGATGACCCCGGACTGCATCATTTTAATGATTTGTTTTTTTCAGCTTTATCAGTCAAATGCCGGAATAACAGAACCATCATAGCTGTCTTCGATGTACTGCTTTACTTCCGGGGAAGTGAGCGCAGCCTTAAGCGCCTGCGTCTTTACACTTTCCTCATTGCCTTCCTTTACAACAAGATCGTTGAAGTACTGCTTGATCGCCTCGGTATTGGTCTGCTCAGCAAGGAGTGCATCCTTTGCCGGGCTGAAACCGGCCTCAAGCGCATAGTTTCCGTTGATAACCGCCGCATCCACATCATCAAGCGTACGCGGAAGGGAAGCCGCCTCTACCTCTACAAATTCAAAGTTCTTCGGATTGGACGTAACATCCTTTGCTGTCAGGATCTCCTTGCTTTCGTCAACCTCGATCAGACCGTTGTCAGCAAGCAGGCGAAGGGCTCTGGATTCGTTGGAGCCGTCATTCGGCACACCGATCGAAGCGCCGTCCGGAAGCTCATCTATGGATCCTACGCTCTTTGAATAAAATCCCATCGGCTCAAGATGGATCTCCGCAACCGATACCAGATGAAGGCTTCTCTCCTTATTTTCCTCTTCAAGGTATCTCGTGGTCTGGAAATAGTTTGCATCGATATCGCCGTCCTCAAGCGTCGTATTCGGCTGAACATAATCATTAAATACGACAACATCGAGATCCCAGCCCTTTGCTTCAAGCAGCGGAGCCACCACATCCTCAAGGATCTGTGCGTGCGGTACCGGGGTTGCGCCGATGCTGATCTTGTTGTCATCGCCTTCCGGTGCCGGAATGTCCGCTGTATCTGCTGCGTCTGCTGCAGCTTCCGTACTCTCTGCCTCGGTTGCTGCGTCTGTCGTTTCTGCCTCAGTCGCCGCTTCCGTTGCCGCTGCAGTTGTTGCTGCCGCAGTCGTCTCGCTTGCGCTCTGTCCGCATCCTGCAAGGATGCCTGCTGCCAGAATTCCTGTTAATACCGTTCCCACAATTTTCTTTTTCATAATTCTATTCTCCTCCGTAGATCTGTTTCGTTCTTGCGATGTCCCGTATTATAGAGGAAAAAAAGAAATTGCGGAAGTTCCGGTTTTCTATGTGCAGTTATAGGAAAAACCTATAACTGCACAGCTTTATTTAATGCTCTTCCGGTATGCATACCGTCGTAATAGCGATACTTGCAATCATGACGATCGCCACAATTGACACGATCATTCGTTTCATCACTTCTCCTCCTGTTCATCCATCTTTGCATATATCTCCCGGAGACCATCCGCAATCTCCTTTATCGTTCCTGCCTCAAACGGGGATTTAAGCCCTGCATGCTGAAGCATGTTTGTAAAGAAATCCGAAGCGCTTTCCCTGCAGAATCCGAGATAGCTTTCCCAGGCTTCATGATAGTCCTTCTGCATCCGGATCTTATACTGGAAGGCATCCGTCTGCGCGATCACGTAGTCAATATAGTAGAACGGGAAGCTGTAAATGTGGTGCTGTCTCTGCCAGAATCCGCCTTCCGCATAAAATGAAGATTCCTCCTCGTACTGAAGATGCGGCTTGTAAACGCGCTCAAGCGCCTTCCATGCTTCCTTCCGCTCTTTTGGAGTCAGGTTCGGATTATCATAGACAATGTGCTGGAACTCATCCACCATGGAACCGTACGGAATGAATACCACTGCGTCCTCAAGCTGGGATTTCAGGAAATCCTTCGCCCGGTCTCCGAAAAACCACTCCATCCACGGATTTGTGAAAAACTCCATCGACATCGAGTGAGTCTCTGCCGTCTCCATCGTAATGTCGGAATGCTCGAGAATCTCATCCTTTCCGGAAAGATATCCCTGAAACGCATGTCCGCACTCGTGGGTCACGACATCCACGTCTCCCGCCGTTCCGTTAAAGTTCGCAAAAATAAACGGCGCATGATAGTCATGCAGATAGGTCATATAGCCCCCGACCTGCTTATTCGGTCTCGCGAATACGTCAAACAGGTCATTCTCCATCATGAAATCAAAGAACTCTCTGGTCTCCGGGGAGAGCTCTTCATACATTTTCTGACCGCTCTTAAGGATCTCTTCCGGTGTTCCGACAGGCTTCGGGCTGCCTTCCGGGAAGCTGAGCCCCTCATCCATGTGATACAGCTTCTCAAGTCCGAGACGCTTCCTGCGGTTTTCCCACATTTCCTCCGCAAACGGCACCCATTCCTTTTTGATCTGATCGCGGAAACGCTCCACGTCCTCTCTGCCATAGCTGTTGCGGTTCATGCGGCAGTAGCCGAGCTCCGTATAGGTTTCAAAGCCAAGCTTATGTGCCTGCTCCGTCCGGTTTTTTACAAGCTTATCATACAGCTCATCGAGTTTTTCTGAAATGCTCTCATAAAATGCATTCACCTTTGCTGCAGCCGAACGCCTTACAGTGCGGTCCTTATGATTCAGGTATGGCGTCATCATGGAAAGGTTCAGCGTCTCACCCTCCCAGTCGATCTTTGCACTTGCAAGAAGCTTCTCGTATTCCGTTACGAGCGCATTTTCCTCCTGCATCAGCGGAATGACTGCCTCGTTCACCGCCTTTGCCGCAAGCTCCATATTCTTAAATGCCGGTCCGCCGATGATCTTTTCGAGTTCAGCTCTGTACGGCGATGCATAAAGCCCTTTCTGATATTCTACGATCTGATTGGAGAATGCAGGCATCTCCCTGTCATAAAAGGACTTTTCTTCCTCATAAAACTGATCTGAAGTGTCAATGCTGTGACGGATCTCAGCAAGCGTTGACTGTGTGCGCACGCGGCCGATCAGCGCATAGTAGCGTTTGTGTACATCAAACTGCTCTTTCGCGCTCCCGGCCGCGAGGAAATCCTCTCTGATCCCGGAAAGCTCCTGCTTAGCAGCCTCAAAATCAATGCGCTTATACGGCATGTCTTTGAATTTCATATTGTTTTGCTCCCATTCTTCTTTATTTTATCTTATGTAAACTCGTGATGAACCGGGTCTTTGCCCTGATATCATTATAGCCCGATGCTCCCTGATTTCCTAGTGGAAAATTTCCGGAAAACATCTTCTTTCCAAGTTCCTCTCCTTTGGATATAATAGGATCATACGGATTTCAGAATTTAAAAGAGCCGCCCGAAACAGGCGGCGGAATGGAGAACATATGAATATCGCATCCTATATCGACCACACCATGCTGAAGGCGGACGCTGCTTCCGAAGTCATCGTACGCTACTGCAGCGAAGCGAAGGAGCATCATTTCTGCTCCGTCTGCGTAAATTCCTGCCATGTACCGCTCGTTCATAAAGAGCTTGCAGGATCTGATGTAAAGACCTGCTGCGTTGTCGGATTTCCGCTCGGCGCCATGTCTGCAGCGGCAAAGGCATTCGAGACAAAACAGGCGGTCTCCGACGGTGCTGATGAAGTTGACATGGTCATCAACATCGGCTGGCTCAAGGACAAAAACTATGAAGCGGTAAAAGCAGACATCGCTGCCGTCGTTGAAGCCGCGCATCCAAAGGCACTCGTTAAGGTCATCATCGAGACCTGTCTCTTGACCGATGAAGAAAAGGTAAAAGCCTGCGAGCTTTCCGTTGAGGCAGGCGCTGATTTCGTAAAGACTTCAACCGGATTTTCCACCGGCGGCGCGACGCTCGAAGACATCCGTCTTATGAAGCAGACTGTCGGCGACCGCGCAAAGGTAAAGGCGAGCGGCGGCATCCGCACGCCAGAATTTGCAAGAGAGCTCATCGAGGCAGGCGCGGACCGCATCGGAGCCGGCAACGGCATCGTACTGCTCTGATATGAAACGCAAAAGCATCTCTTATCTGAACCTGCTCCGGAAAACCGGAGCAGACAGGAGAGATGCTTTTTGATTCCATTTCTGAATTCAGTCTGTGTTTTTCTTATATTTTACTCTGCAAGCCAGCGCGCGACTTCCTCATCCGTGCCAAGTACCCGGTGTGTGCCTCCGACATTGTGCACGGTTCCCTTGTTATAGTCAATACCCGAAGATGCATAGTCGTAGGTTACCGCCCTGCGGCTCTTTTCAACCTCCGGATTCGGAAGCGGAATTGCGGACAGCAGCGATTTTGTATAGGGGTGAAGCGGATGTGAAAAGATCTCGTCCTTCGTTCCGCTTTCAAGCAGGTGCCCAAGATGCAGCACGCCGATCCGGTCTGAAATATATTTGACCATGGACAGATCATGTGCAATAAATAAAATGGCAGTTCCGGTGCTCTCCTGGACCTCTTTCATCAGATTTACGACCTGTGCCTGTATGGACACGTCCAACGCTGAGATCGCCTCATCCGCTATGATCAGATCCGGATTCATGATCAGGGCACGGGCAATGCCGATACGCTGTCTCTGTCCGCCGGAAAACTGATGCGGATAGCGGTTTGCATGTTCCTTTGAAAGACCTACCATGTTGAGTATTTCATAAACTCTCTCTTCACGTTCCTTTGCATTTTTGCACATATGATGAAGATCAAGCCCCTGTGCCACGATATCCATGACCTTTTTCCGCGGGTTCAGCGATGCCATCGGATCCTGAAAGATCATCTGCATTTTCACGCGCAGATGCTCCAGTTCCTTCGCGCCGAGCCTGCCGGATATCTTCACACCGTTAAAATCCACTTCTCCGTCCGTAGGTTCATACAGCCGGATGATCGAGCGTCCGATCGTGGATTTTCCGGAACCGGACTCTCCCACGAGACCATAGGTTTCCCCCGGATAGATCTCAAACGAAACGCCGTCCACTGCCTTTACCGTGAATTTTCTGCTGACACGGAAATGCTGCTTCAGATTTTTTACCGTCAGGAGCGGTTTTCTTTCAGACTGCGCGGCTGTCTCCGGTACCCTCACGACCGTGCTTTTTTCCATCTCATGATCACTCATTGATACCAGCCTCCCTCCTCATTCTCCTGAGCCTCTCCCGAAGCTCTGTGGGCATTTCCACCTTCGGCGCACCCTCAGCGAGCAGCCAGGTTGCCGCATAATGCGTATCGGATACCTTAAACATCGGCGGAAGCAGCCGGAAATCAATGTTCAGCGCAAACTGATTGCGCTCTGCAAACGCGTCGCCTTTTACCTCATACAGCAGGTTCGGCGGCGTGCCAGGAATCGTATACAGTCTGTCGTCATCCGTATCAAGATCCGGCATTGCGGACAAAAGCCCCCAGGTATACGGATGTCTGGGATCATAGAAGATCTCGTCCACCGTACCCTTTTCGACAATGCGCCCTGCATACATGACCATTACATAGTCAGCCACCTTTGCCACGACGCCAAGGTCATGCGTAATATATATAACTGAAATATTGGTCTTTTTCTGTATCTCCTTGATCAGCTCAAGTATCTTCGCCTGAATGGTCACATCGAGCGCAGTCGTCGGCTCATCACAGATCAGCACCTCCGGATCACACGCAAGCGCACAGGCAATGACTACGCGCTGGCGCATTCCGCCCGAAAGCTGATGCGGATAATTCTTCATCCGCTTCTCCGCGTCTGTAATGCCAACGAGCTCCAGAAGATTAACCGCTTTTTTCCAGGCCTCCTCTTTGCTCATCTTAAGATGGTAGAGCATGCCCTCCATGATCTGCTTTCCAATCGTCATCGTCGGATCGAGCGAGGTCATCGGATCCTGAAAAACCATCGCGATGCGTTTTCCGTCAATGCGTCTTCGCATTTCCTTCTGGGAAAGCTTCAGGAGATCTTCATGGACCTCTTCCTCTCCGCGCTTATAATCAAACAGGATCGAGCCTGAATTCACTCTTCCGTTTGATGCGAGGATGCCCATGATCGCCTTTACCGTCACCGACTTTCCGGAACCGGATTCGCCCACGATCGCGATCGTCTCACCCTTGTAAAGGTCCAGCTTTACGCCGCGGATCGCGTTGACGTCGCCCGCGCCCGTCTTAAAGGAGATGCTCAGATCACGAATCGATAATACTTTTTTTCTGTCGTCTGCCATAGCCGCCTCCTTACATTTCCTTCATCGTCGGATCAAACGCATCCCGAAGACCATCCGCGAACATATTAAAGCTCAGCATGATAAGCGCCAGCACAACGACCGGCGGAATGATCATATAAGGATGGGTCGTAAATGACTTGAACGCATCGCTGATCAAAGATCCGAGCGATGCAAGCGGCGCCGGAACACCCAGTCCGATAAATGCGAGGAATGCCTCGGTAAAAATCGCATTCGGAATGGAGAACATCGACATGATGATCAGCTGCCCGAAAATATTCGGCAGAATTTCCCTGAATATCACGTAAAAATCTCTTGCGCCGAGCGTTTTGGAAGCGAGCACAAATTCCTGTTCCTTGAGTTTAAGCACCTGCGCGCGGGAGATACGGCTCATGCCGATCCATCCGGTAATCGCAAGTGCGAGCGTGATCGTTCCAAGCCCCGGCTTCATCACAAGCAGCAGAAGCGTCACGATAACAAGCGTTGGTATGCCGTTTAATATTTCCGCAAACCGCTGCATGACCATATCCACCTTGCCGCCGAAATAGCCGCTGATCAGCCCATAGCTCATGCCGAAGCACATATCCACAAGAACGGCTACAAGCGCGATATACAAAGAGATCCTCGTTCCCATCCACGTACGGGTGAAAATATCTCTTCCCAGTACATCCGTACCAAACCAGTAATACGTATTCTCAAGTCCGGTTTCCGTTCCATCCGTACTGATGTATTTATTGACCGTGGTTTTACCCGTGGAAGTGCTGATCCGTTCAGATCCGTCAAAAATGCCCAGGTTCTCCGTCGCCTGCATGCGCGGCGCAAGGTTCTGATGCTGTATGATCTGCGCGTCATAGGTATAACCGCTCACCATCGGACCGGCGATCGCCATAACTATGATAAAAATAATCACAAAAAACGCCGCGATAGAACCTTTGTTTTTCAAAAACACATGGAGCACATCTTTCCAGTAGGGACGCGCTTCATAAGCCTTGTCTATATGATGACCCGTATTTCCGGCAAGTTCAAAATCATCCGCCTGAAATTCAATGCCTTCGAGAAGCCTGCTGTTGTATGCCCGGATCTCTTCTGCAGTCGCCGTGATCGGATTAGTGTTCATGGCTGCCCTCCTTTGCAAGACGAATTCTCGGATCAATAATACCGTACAGAATATCTACCGCAAGCATGATCCCGATGTACATCGCGGAATATACAAATGCAAGCGTTACGATCACATTGTAGTCATTACTCTGAATCGCCGTAACAAGCAGACTTCCGATGCCGGGAATGGAGAATATCTTTTCCACGACAAGAGAGCCTGTCATAAGGCTTACGATCAGCGGCGCAAGTACCGTGATGATAGGGATCAGTGCATTTCTCAGCGCATGTACAAAAATAAGCCGCTTATCTGAAAGTCCCTTGCTCTGCGCAAACAGCATATAATCCGATCCAAGTACGGAAAGCATCTCCGTACGGGTAAATCTCGCGATCGTCGCGATCGTAAACATACAAAGCGAGATCGTCGGCAGCACCGATGATTTGAACGGAAGCTTCATGTCATAGAGAATCGGGAAAAGCTTAAATTCAAATCCGAGATAATAGCTCAGCACAAGCGCAAAGACATAAGACGGAAGGCTGACGCCGATTACGGAAATGACTGTCGTAATCGTATCAAAAATCGTATTATGCCTGATCGCCGCAACGATTCCCAGTACAAGACCGATCACCGTACCCAGAAGCACTGCCTGTCCGCCGATCCGGATCGAGATCGGAAGCCTTGTCTGCAGGAGCGTCGTAATATTAGTATTTTTTGAAATATTGTAGGACACGCCAAAGTCACCGCTCAGCATATTTTTCACATAAGCTCCGAAACGGTAGAGCACCGGCTTGTCCAATCCATACTTTTGGTACAGGATCGCCCGCTGCGCATCGTTCAGCTTTTCATCGTTGAACGGGGAACCGGGCATAAACTCCAGCATTAAAAACAGTACCAGAAGGATGACCAGAAGGGTTACGATGGAAATCATAGCTCTTTTCAGAACATACTTTTTCATCTGACCTTTTCTCCTTATCCGCGCCATATTCCGGCGCATATACTCCATAATTGCGAAAAGGGACCTTTTGCGAAAGGCCCCTCTGCCGCTATTTATAAATTCCAGGGCAAAATCACTGTCTGCTGCAGGATTTTGCATAAATAACAGTCATTACTGCTTGTCCGCATTCTTATATACGCGGTTGATGCCAACAGAGTGGAATTCAATGCCGCTGACATTTGACTTCACCAGCGTAGCATCGCACTTCTGATAGATCGGGAAGATGACTGCTGCATCCATAACGATCTTCTCAGCCGCCTTAAGCTCTTCCCAACGTGCTTCAGGATCCGCCGCAAGCTCGCCCTTTTTGCAGTTCTCGATCATTGCATCGTAATCCGGATTGCTCCAGTGACCATAGTTGTTCGGGCTGTCCGTCGTCCACATGTCAAGATAGGTCATCGGGTCTGCATAATCCGGACCCCATCTGGTAAGACCGATCTCAAAATCACCGGTCTGCATGCGCTCAACACGCTCCTTCTTCGGCATCTGCTGAATATTGATCGTCACGCCCGGAAGCGTCGTCTGGATCTCCTGCTGCAGGAACTGCGCTACATTGATCGCGGACTCGGTATCCTCAACGATCATCGTATACTCGAAAGTATCCTGACCGAGCTCAGCCTTTGCCTGCTCGAAATACTCCGCTGCCTTTGCCTTATCAGTCGCAAGGTACTGGTTTCTCTCTCCGCTCGGGTCATCACGGAAATCCGTGCCGTCCGGACCTGTCGCAAGGCCTACCGGAACCGCATAGTTCGCAACAAGGGAACCGTCCTTGGTAACATTCTTAACAACTGCTTCCTTATCATAGGAAAGCGCAATGGCCTTTCTCAGATTCTCATTTTCAAGACCCGCAACGGTCTGGTTCGGAGACAGATACCACAGATAGCCCATCTGTACCGGCTTATATTCCGGATCATTCTGATACTGCTCAACCTGCTCTCCTGCGATCTTCGCAATGTCAAGATCTCCGGACTGATAGGAAAGCAGCGCCTGCTGGGTCTCCTTGATTACCTGGAACTTAAGACCGTCAAGCTTTACGGCATCCGCATCCCAGTAGTTTTCATTCTTTACCATCTCGATCGTGGTGGCTGCCGGCTCATAGGACACGATCTTATACGGTCCGTTTGCAAGCAGGGTATCCGGCGTAGACGCATACTGATCGCCGCAGGACTCATAGAATGCCTGATTAACCGGATAGAAGGTCGGGAAATTCATAAGGGAATCGAAGAATGCAACCGGAACATCAAGGCTTACCTCAAGGGTCTTATCATCAAGCGCCTTTACGCCAAGCTGATCCACAGGCATCTCGCCCGCAGCAATTGCTTCCGCATTCTTAACGCCCGCAATTCCGATAATAAATGCATACTCAGATGCAAGCGCCGGATCAACGGCTCTCTGCCATGCAAATACAAAGTCCTGTGCAGTAACGGGATCTCCGTTTGACCAGTTCGCATTTTCTCTGATCTTAAACGTTCTGGTAAGACCGTCTTCGGAAACCTCCTCGCTCTCAGCCATCGCCGGGCTCGGATTTCCGTCAGCATCCACGCTGAACAGACCTTCAACGGTCGCCGCCGTTACTTCAAAGGAAGTACCATCGGTCGCCTGCTGATAATCAAGAGAGGCAACTTCAACATCGAGGTGCACATTGAGTACCTTATCTCCGGCTGATGCCGCTGTATCTGCCGCGCTCTCAGCTGCCGCTGTGTCGCCCGCTGCCGCCGCGCTGGTCTCACCCGAGCTTCCGCCGCAGGCTGCAAGGCTCAGCGCCATCACACCGGCAAGTCCAAATGAAACGAGCTGCTTCATACGTTTTTTCATACTTACTCCTCCTCCTACAATAAGACTTGTGGTGGTTAGATACCTGACAACCAGTCAGGACT
>JAUNHA010000034.1 GCA_030524135.1 Eubacteriales bacterium | reverse complement strand
TTTCCGGCTCGATATACTTCTCCTCGATGTCCTTAAGCGGCACGTCTTCAAACTCTTTCACAAAGCGCTTTACGATATGCGCGAGGATCTGCCTGTTTGAAAGGAGCTCCTTCTGCACCGCATCGTACTTTGCCTTGCCATCCTCATGGCTGAGGATGGTACTGCTGATACTTCCCAAAACACACCTCCGTTCTTCAATTATCGGATCACAGCGAAAGGATTGACAAACAGACATCACAAAAGGCAAAACGAGATCTGCCGGAAGCAAACTCAACCGTCAGCAAAAAGACCGTCCGTCAAACACATTTCCCTGTAATCAAAACCTGGAATGAAATTAGAATAAAATCTGACTGTTTCTGAAATGAAATTAGATAAATAGAAATTCAGATATCAACAGCTTACCAGAACATGAAGTGAATGTCAAAGAATTCTTCCGATTTTCCAAACAATTTCATACAAAAACCGGATACAAGACACCTGCATGTCTTGTATCCGGCCATTTTTTCATATTTTATATTTTTGTTTCCCGAAGCGATACTGCCTTAGCCAAGCTTCATCATCAGCTCCTGACTTCTTCTGATAAAGTCTGTCATACGCTCCTGGCTAAGTCCTCCGCGGGACAGAAGCGCCATATCATAAAGCTGCACGGCGATCTGCGTTCTGAGGTTCTCATCACCGCTCTCCTCGCAAAGACGCTTTACGAGCTGATTGTTCAGGTTCAGGATGAGCGTCTGGTCATTCTCTCCGAGACCGCTCTGCGGCATGCCGTACATCGCATACATCTTCATCATCTCCTGCATGCGACGGCCTTCCTCTGACATCGTCATCATGGAAGCCACGCTCTCATCCTTCAGCTTTTCGACTTTTATCTCAAGCTTATCATTGCCGACTGCCTTTTTAAAGAAAGCAACAAGCTCTTCCTGTTTTTTCTTCTCATCCTCAGTCGCCTCACCGTCCGCACGGAACGCATCGGTCAGATCCGCGTCGATACGTACGAACTTTGTGTGCTCGTTCTTCTGCTCGAGGAAGCTGATAAACGGCGTGTCGATCACCTGATCGAGAATAACCGCGTCGAGCTTCGCATCACGGAACATGCGGATATACTGTCCCTGTTCCTTTTCATCTGTCACATAGTAAACAGTTTTATCCTCTGCAGGCGCATCTGTCTTTTCAGCCTCAGCGGTGTTTGTACCGTCTGCCGCAGTCTCCGCCTTATTCTCTGCAGAAGCCTCTGCACCCGCTGCATCAGCCGTTGCATCTGCAGCTTCCGCTCCGGTTTCTTCTGCCGCCTTCTCCTCTCCGGCATTCTTTGCCAGATATTCGCTGAGCGTCAGATACTTACCGTCAAGATCCTTCATCAGGATCGCATCCTTCATCTTGTCTCCAAACTTCGTATCCTTGATGCAGCCATACTTGATGAACGGGCTGATATCATCCCAGTATTTCTCATAGTTCTCACGATCAGTCCTGAACATGCCGGAAAGCTTGTCGGAGACTTTCTTCGTGATGTAGTCGGAGATTTTCTTTACAAATCCGTCGTTCTGCAGCGCGGAACGGGAAACGTTAAGCGGCAGATCCGGGCAGTCGATCACGCCCTTTAACAGCATCAGATATTCCGGGATCACTTCCTTGATATTGTCCGCGATAAATACCTGATTGTTGTAAAGCTTGATCGTGCCTTCCAGATTATCATACTGCGTATTTACCTTCGGGAAATAGAGGATACCCTTTAGGTTAAACGGATAATCCATGTTCAGGTGAATCCAGAACAGCGGCTCCTTGAAGTCCATGAATACCTTGCGGTAGAACTCCTTATACTGCTCCTCCGTCACCTGTGACGGGCTCTCATTCCAGAGCGGATTCGTATCGTTAAGCGGCTTTTCCTCCGGGATCAGCTTTGCATCCTCTGCTGCTTTTTTGGCATCCTCCGCAGCCTTTTTCGCCTCTTCCTTTACCTTCTCATCCGCAGAAGCATCAGCCGCCTTTGCCTCTGCCTCTTTCTCCTTCTGCTCCGCTTCCGCAGCCGTCTTTTTAATCTCTTCCTCACGGCGCTTTGCATCCTCTGCTTCGCGTTTTACATCATGCAGATAGATCTCGACCGGCATAAAGGAGCAGTACTTGGAAATGACCTCTCTTGCCTTATATTCATTACAGAAGGAAAGGCTTTCCTCATTGAGCCAGAGCGTGATCTCCGTACCTCTGTCCGCCTTCTGTCCCTCGGTCATCGTAAATTCCGTGCCGCCGTCTGATTCCCAGTGTACCGGCACTGCATCCTCCTTATAGGAACGCGTATCGATCGTCACGCGGTCAGCTACCATAAACGCGGAATAAAATCCAAGTCCGAAGTGACCGATGATCTGGTCCTCGTTTGCCTTGTCCTTATATTTCTCAAGGAAATCAGCCGCACCGGAAAACGCTACCTGGTTAATATAATTGTTAACCTCTTCCTCGGTCATTCCGAGACCGTTATCCTTTACTGTAATGGTTTTCTGATCCGGATCGACCGTCACATCTATCCTGTACTTTTCATCTGCAGGCGCTGTATACTCCCCGATCAGGGAAAGCTTTTTCAGCTTCGTCACGGCATCACAGCCGTTTGAGATCAGCTCTCTGTAAAAAATATCATGATCCTGATAGAGCCACTTCTTGATGATCGGAAAAATGTTCTCGCTGTTAATGGTAAGCGAACCCTTCATGTTTTTAAAATCAGCCATCGTACTCCTCCAAATAAAGCTCATTTGATTTCAACTGTCCTTTATTATACGAGGAAGCCATTTTCAAGTCAATAGCACTCATATAAAAAGAGTGCTAACAAATCTGAATTTTTTATAAATTCCGGCAAATAAAAACAGCAGGCTGGCGTTTTGGGGCGCCGGAGCCTGCCTGTCATTTTTCTCTTAAAATTCGATTTTTTCTCCGGAAAGTACCGGCTTCGCATCCTCCGGCACCGGACAGTAATATCCGATCTTCGTCTTTTCCGCGAATTCCGCTCTTGCGGCTTTCAGAAGCTCCGGCTGTTCAAACAGATCGATCGCAGTGCCCGCAATTACCTTGCCTGCACAGAGGAGACCCTTGTGACCGATCGACGTGTGCCCGCAGGAAACATTCTGCCAGCTGTGTCCCGGGGATCCTGCTACAAAGCAGACCGTATTGATCTGTGCCGTCGGTGTCAGCCAGCTCACATCTCCGACATCCGTGGAGCCCGCGGATCTTTTTTCGCTGTACAGATAGGGAATGAGAAAATCATTGAGCGGCTTTGTGCCGTTGTCTGATGCCTCTTCCACAAACTTTTTGATCTCCGTGCTCTCCTCCCAGGCATCTCCCGGAAGTCTGTCGTCATGGAACTCATAGGACTTTGTGATCTGCTCCGCATACGTTTTTTCCGCCTCCGTGTAGGAAGGAACGCCCGCTTCCTCGAAATTCTGATACATCAGGCTCTCGAGCACCTTATTCGGCACGGTATTGGAACATCCGTCAATGAATTTCTTCTTCATTTTGGTTCCTGTCATAAGCGCCGCGCCCTTTGCGATATCGTCCACACGTTCCTGCAGCTTAAGTGCATCCCTGCACAGCACGGAACGCACCATATAGAGCACCTGCGCATGCGGCTGCACAACGTTCGGAGACGCTCCGCCCGCATCCGTGATCGCGTAATGAATGCGCGCTTCCTCCGGCATATGCTCTCTCAGATACTGCACGCCGGTATTCATGAGCTCCACGGCATCGAGCGCTGAACGTCCGAGCTCCGGCGCGCCGGCAGCATGAGAAGCGACGCCCTGAAACGCATATTCCGTCTGGATACAGGAGTTGCAGGTTCCGCTCGAAACCTGATTACAGTCCGCCGGATGCCAGGTAAGGGCACAATCGAGTTCCTTCCACACCCCGTCTCTTGCCATAAATGCCTTTGCCGCGCCTCCCTCTTCTCCGGGACATCCGAAAAAGATCACGGTACCGCTTCCGGCAGGCTTTTCGGAAAGGTATTTCTTTACCGCAAATGCAGCTGCCATCGAACCTGCGCCAAGCATGTTGTGGCCGCAGCCATGGCCGTTTCCGCCGCTCACCGCTTCATCGCGCGTGGTTTCTCCCGCTTTCTGGGAAAGACCTGAAAGCGCGTCATATTCCGCAAGGATACCGATCACCGGTTTTCCGCTTCCGTAACGCGCAGTAAATGCGGTCTCAATGCCCGCAACCGGGGAGGTCACCTCAAACCCCTCTTCCTTTAATACCCTGCAGTAAAGCGCGCAGGATTTAAATTCCTTAAGAGAAAGCTCGGCATAGTCCCAGATCTCATCCGAAACGCCGCAGATCACTTCCGCTTTTTCATCAATATAGTTCTGATATTTTTTCTTGTCCATCAGTGCAGCACCTTTCCGAGAAATTCTTTTGTACGGGCATTCTTCGGATGATCAAACAGTTCCTCCGGAGCGCCTTCCTCCGCGATCACGCCCCCGTCCATAAACAGCACGCGGTCCGATACCTCTCTTGCAAATCCCATCTCATGCGTCACGATCACCGTCGTCATTCCGGTTTTTACAAGCTCCTTGATTACCGTAAGCACCTCGCCTACCATTTCCGGATCGAGCGCCGAGGTCGGTTCGTCAAACAGCATGACATCCGGCTCCATCGCAAGCGCACGGATGATCGCAAGCCTCTGCTTCTGACCGCCGGAAAGCTTCTGCGGATAAGCATTTTTCTTATCCAGAAGGCCAACACGGTCCAAAAGCTCATCCGCAAGCTTTTCCGCTTCCTCCTTTGTCTTCTTTTTCAGAAGCACCGGAGCCATGGTTACATTTTCCCCGACCGTCATGTTCGGAAATACGTTGAAATGCTGGAATACCATGCCCATCTTCTGGCGATGGATATTGATATCCACTTTTTTATCCGTAATATCCGTTCCCTCAAAAAAGATCTGTCCGCCGTCCGGCGTCTCAAGCAGATTGAGGCAGCGCAGAAATGTGGACTTTCCTCCGCCGGAGGGTCCGATCACGGATACGACCTCACCCTTTTTGATCACCTGATTAACACCCTTTAATACCTGCAGGCTGCCAAAATGCTTTTCCAGATTTTCCACCCGGATGATCTCCGCGCCCTTGTCGTCGCCGTGCACACCCGGTTTCAAATTCATTTCGCTCATACTGATCTCCTCCTTAAGCTGCAGAAACGCTCATGCGCTTTTCCATGAACAGAACGCCCTTGGAAAGGCCGAATGTCACGATGAAATAAATGATGCCGACGATGATCAGCGGCTCGATCGTAAGATACAGCGCGCCGGAAATCGTCCGGTAAACCGACATAAGCTCTCCTACGAAGAAGGTTGAGGCGAGGGAGGTCTCCTTGATCATCATGATAAACTCGTTGCAGAGTGCAGGGAGAATGTTTTTAAGCGCCTGCGGCAGCACAACATGGATCATCGCCTGCTTTCCGTCAAGTCCGAGCGAACGCGCCGCTTCGGTCTGGCCCTTGTCCACCGCCTGAATACCTGCACGGATGACCTCGGAAACATAAGCCGCCGAGTTCAGGCACAGCGCAAAGGTACAGCATACAATTTTGGAAGGATTGAGCACGGGCAGAAGGCTCGGCAGCATGAAATAGAAAAAATAAAGCTGCAGCAAAATAGGCGTGCCGCGGATGATTTCAACATATACAGCAGCGATCGCGTTAAGCGGCCTGAACTGAAAGATCTTCAGCTTGCTCATGCGCATCAGCGTGATCAGAAATCCGAGCAGACAGCCGCAGATAACCGTGATCAGGCTCAACAACAGCGTGACACCGAGACCCTGTACAAACAAAATCCAGTATTTATCCCATACCCTGACAATATTATCGATCATTGTTCATCCTCCAAAACGTTTTTTACGGCAGAGGGCATTCTGTCTGAACCACATCCTGCCTTCTGCCGCAAACCGGATCATTTCCGGAATATAGTTTTCTGTATTGGTAATTTCCTTTTTCCGCTTTCTTTATTCAACATCAAGTCCGAGTGACTTTGCAAGCGCCATGCTCTCATCATACCACTGCTTGTAAAGTCCCTGCTCCATGACCTCATCGACCGCCTCATCGATCACTGCAAGCAGCTCATCCTCACCCTTGGTCACGATTACAACGTTTCCGTCGTCTTCCATGGAGAAATAAAAATCACTCATTACAAGCTCCGGATAGTTCGCCGTATACTGCTCACCGACCGTCGATGCAATTGCGAAGCCGTCGATCTTTCCGGTGGTCAGCATCATAACCGCATCATTTGCGTTGATAACGGTTTCCATTTTGGTATCCGGAAGCTGTGCCGTAACAAGGCCCTGCTGCAGCGCACCGTTCTGTGCAGCTACAGTCTTTCCCGCAAATGCCTCTGCCGTGGAAAGCTCCTCTGCACGATCCTTCAGTACAAGAATGCCCTGTGACTTTCCGTCATCCTCAACTGCGGAATACGGATGAGACAGTCCCATGCTCTCCGCACGCTCCGGTGTAGCGGAGTAACCCGCAATCGACATATCCACAGAACCGCTCGTTACCGCTGCCTGGCAGGCTGCAAAATCCATCGGCTCGATCTCAAGCTCAACGCCGAGCTTCTCTGCAATATATTTTCCAAGCTCGATATCGGCTCCGACATATTCCTTTGTACCGCTTGAAATATCCTCAAACTCATACGGAGCAAAGTCCGGGCTCGTTGCCATCGTGATTTTTCCCGCTGCCTTGATCGCTGCAAGCTTGTCAGATGCTGCTGCATCGCCTTCGGCTGCTCCCGTGTTCTCCTCTTCTGTATTCTCTGCCTCTGCTGCCGCTGAAGATGCCGCTGCAGTCTGAGCTGCCGAGCTGAGATCAGCCTGTGCGTCTGCTGCTGCGCCGCATCCGCTCATCGCTGCTGCCATCATCACTGCAGCTGCAAGCGCTGCGTACTGTTTTACTGCCTTTTTCATAATACAATTCCTCCTCTAAGCCATGTCTTTCACGGCATTGTGGTGTCCCTTGCGGGTTTTCCACATCATTCCGCCTGGGCGGATCATTTTTAATGTATGATTATGCATTCTATAGCATATTTATTTATTTGTAAAGGGGGATTTTTCACTTTTTTGTATTTTCATGCATACAAAAAAACTGCAGGAACGCGCTGTCCCCGCAGTTTGCCGCACTCTGCCTGTGTATTTAAAGTCAAAATCTATCAGCCGTCAGCGCGCCTTCACCTTTTCTCCGCGCCGGATCGTTCCGTCGCTGTTCCACTCCGTATAAATATAAGGAGTATCTCCCACAGTTCCGTTCTCCGTAAAATAATAGGTATCAAAATCATATGCGTGATAGCCTGTTACCATCTTACAGCTTTGCTTGTCAAAGTAATAGACATTTCCATTGATCTTCATGCCGCCCGCATTCAGTTCTCCCGTATCCGCGGCAAAATACCAGGTGTCATCCCTCTGGATCCATCCCGTACGCATAAGCTGATCATTGCCGAAATAATACCAGTGATTATTATAACGCACCCAGTTATTCGTACAGTAATTTCCACCTCCCCAGTCATATTTTACACCTGCTGCGGTATTGACAAATCCTGCCGCATAAGCCGCCTGTGCGCCGCATGCCATAACTGCCAGCGCTGCAGTCATTCCAACTGCCCATTTTCTCTTCATGAAAGTTTCCTCCTGCATCTTTGCCGCATCCTTCCGATCGGCCTGTAAAGCATTTTTCTCCGGCATGCCCTCGGCTTTGCCGTTCTCCGCTTCTGCCTGACAGCATAAGGTATGGAGCAGGTCTATATGCAAGTCCCGTCCGGTTTTCGTAAGAAAGCGTAATAAATCTTAAAAAATCATTACCTTCATACAGAAACCGTAAGCGGGGTGACGTTTCTTTTTAACAATCTCCCTGCCGCTTCGTGTTAGAATACCATTAAACAACCTGGCAGGTTCCGGGCAGCACGGATTTTCTCCGCTCCGGACAGTTTCACAAGCAAAAGGAAAATAAAACAGGAACCATGGACACTCAGAATTACACGCATACTGAAAACCCGGATTCAAATGCACGGAAATCTGACGGGCAGAAACCGCTTCTCTGCGGCGAGGCGGCAAAACTGGCAGGCTTTTCCAAGGATGCGCTCAGACTTTATGAAGAGGAAGGGCTGCTCCATCCCGAGCGGAATGACAACGGATTCCGGCACTATCACGAAACGGATCTGATCCGGCTGATCGCAATCAAAATGTACCGCAGCAACGATCTTCCGCTCCGGGAAACACGTGCGCTGCTGTCAGACCTTCCGGCGCACCAGCGGCGGAATATGATCGATGCGCAGATGCAGGCAGAGAAACTTGCAGTCCTCCGGCATGAGGAAAATATCGCAAGGCTTCAGATCATCAAACAATTCTTTCAGTTTCCTGCTCCGGCCGATTTTAAGCGATCCGCTCCGGAGGAGCTGTACCGCCTGTCGGACCGCTGCAGCAGCTTCTCTGAAACGATCAGGGATTATTTTCTCTGTACGGAGAAAATGCCCTGGCTCAGTACCTGTTATCTGCATGCAGAATACGATGTCTCACAAACGAATACAGCGCCCGTATTCTATCTTGCCATAAAGCAGCATGAAGCCGGGCTTCTTTGTGCACACGGCTTAAGCATCCCGGTGATGGAGGCCATTCCCGTAAAGGCAGGCCTGCAGATCTATCTTGCTTCTGACTATCCTTATCTTACCGGGGATCAGCTCGCCGACCTGCTCAAAAAGGCACAAAAAGAGCATGCACTCACAAAAGAAGCGCATGCCCATTATTTACATCAGTATGAATCCGCCTCCGGCAACGAAAAATATCTGCTTGAGGTTCTGCTTCCGCTTTCAGAAAGCTGAAGCGTTTAGCTCCGGTTAGCTCCGGTTAAGTCCGGCGTTTCATTGCGCTGCGGTCCGCATCCGGTCTAATCCGGAAATGCCGCGCGGTACAGATCAAAGAAATTCGTAACCTGAGACTCCTCTCCTCCGGAAAATCCGACGCGGTTCCAGAAGCTTTCCGAAAAGCGGACGGTATGCTCCCTGCTGTACGGCTCATAGACATTCATAAACGACTGATCCAGGATCGCCTTCTGCAGCTTGTCTTTTCGCGCAAGCGTCGCCGCTTCGTCATAGCCGTTCGTACATTTGATAATATAGTACATGCCATCCATTTCAACGATGTTGGAGACCTGTCCCTCATCCAGGGAAAACGCGGTCTTGTCATAGATCGTCTGGGAGGCGCCGCGGCTTAAGGTGCGCTCGATCTCATCCGATTCCGAATAGCGCGCCGCCATCGTCGTAAAATCATCCCCGTCTATCTTGATCATCTTCAGCAGCGCCTTTGCTTTTTTCAAAGAACCCGTAACGATCTGCTCCACCTGAATGATCTTTACCTCAGAATCGCTCAGCTCGCTGTCCGCTGATGCGGTAAGCTGTGCAGCGGTTTTCTCCGCAAGATAGTAGTCCGTGTACAGAAGCTGCACATCCTCTTCGCTGCAGCCGATCAGTTCACGATCCGCATCGGAAAGCGCTGTATAGTACTGCTCCGAAAGCGTTCTCAGGGCATCCCGTTCCTGACTGGTTACCGTAATGCCCCTCTCTTCTGCGAGCATCGTAATGGTCTTGATCTGCTCCAGAAAGCTTTTCACATTCTGAATCATGTATTCTTCAAACGTGCTGTCCGTGTCCCCGAACCGCGCCTCCCAGATCCCGGCTCCGTACAGGTTCTGGTAGCGGTTCCGCTCATTCACAAGAACGATCATGGACTGTGCCTTCGTATATCCGTCCACCTGCTCTGTCTTATTTTCAAGCTCCATGCCTCTGCAGCCTGACAGCAGCAGCGACGCCATTAAGAAAAGCGCCGCCGCAAAGCATTTCCATCTGTGATTTTTCCGTCTGATATTCTCCGCCAAATCAAGCGTACCCGTTCCCGGTCTCATCCTGGAATGACCGGTCCTTTACCATACAAAATTATGAAATAAAACTGCCATCAGAATGCCGAGCAGCGCGCCTGCCACAACCTGTGCCGGCGTATGTCCGACAAATTCCTTAAGGCGCTGTTCCAGGATCTCTCCCTTCCACTCAAACGGGTTTTCGCTGAGCAGAAGATTGAGCACCTTCGCCTGCTTTCCCGTTTCCATGCGCACGCCGGTCGCGTCATACATGACCACCATGCCAAGGATAAAGCTTATGGAAAACTCAAAGGAGGAAATTCCGTACTCTATCAGAGCCGTTGTCGCCAGCGCGCATACCGTCGCCGAGTGGGAACTCGGCATGCCGCCGGAGCCCACAAGCCGTTCCGGGTTGAAGCTCCTGTATACCCTGAAATCGATCGCCGTTTTCAGCACCTGCGCGACCAGCCAGGCAATGCAGGCTGTTACCAGCGTATGATTGGAAAGAATCTGCTGACCAATGCTCATATGTTTACGTATATCCTCTTCTTTCTTAAATGATTCACCGTACGGAAAGCCTTCACGTTTCTTATCGGCTGATTATCCGATCAGCCAGTCATACAGCTCCTGATATTTTGCCGCCGAGGTCTTCCACGAATAATCCTTTGCCATTCCCCGGTCAATGATCTTGTTCCATTCCCGCTTCTTATCATAGTAGATGTGTTCCGCATAGCGAATGGATGCGAGCATCTCATGCGCGTTATAATTTGCAAATGAGAATCCCGTACCGGTTGATTCATATTCATTATAAGGCTCTACCGTGTCCTTAAGTCCTCCGGTTTCCCGCACGATCGGCACGGTTCCATAACGGAGTGCGATCAGCTGCGAAAGTCCGCAGGGCTCAAACAGGGACGGCATCAGATAGGCGTCGCAGCCCGCATAGATGCGATGCGCGAGCGGATCGCTGTAATAGATCTGCGCCGATACCTTGTCATGATATTTCCAGTCGTAATGCCGGAACATATTTTCAAAGCGTTCCTCGCCCGTTCCAAGCACAACCAGCTGGATATTGTCCTGACAGATATCATCCATCACGCACTGAATCAGATCAAAGCCCTTCTGGTCGGTCAGTCTCGATACGATGCCGAGTACAAATTTTCCTTCATCAACGGGAAGCCCGAGCTGACGCTGCAGCGCGATCTTGTTTTTCTTTTTTTCCTTCCTGAAATCCCTGGCGTTGTATCTTGCCTCGATCAGTTCATCTGTTTCGGGATTAAACTCATTGTAATCAATTCCGTTTACAATGCCGCGCAGGGAACCGGAACGCGCGCGCAGAAGCCCGTCGAGCGCTTCGCCGAAGAACGGCGTCTTGATCTCCTCCGCATAGGTCTCGCTCACCGTCGTGATCGCATCGGCATAGACGAGACCGCCCTTTAACATATTTCCGTTTTTATATGCCTCAAGCTTATCCGGCGTAAAATAATAAGGCGAAAGCTCGGAAAGCGCCTGTACCGTCTTTACATCCCATACGCCCTGGAATTTCAGGTTATGGATCGTAAACACGGTCTTGATGCCGCGGTAGAATTCCCCGCCTGCATAAGCATCCTTCAAATATACCGGTACAAGTCCTGTCTGCCAGTCATGGCAGTGGATCAGATCCGGCCGGAAGCCGATGACCGGAAGCGCGTTGAGCGCCGCCTTTTCAAAGAAGCAGAACTTCTGCAGATCCCACAGCCAGTCCCCGTACGGGCTCCAGCCCGCAAAATAATACTCATTATCGATCAGATAATAAGTGATGCCATCCACCTCAGCCTTGAAAATGCCGACATATCTGTCTTCTCCGAGGTAATTCATGTGGAAATTCGTAACATATTCCATCCGCGAAAGGAGTCCCTCTTTTATGCAGAGGTACTTCGGAATCATCACGCGGCAGTCAAAATAACGCTTATCCACATATTTTGGCAGAGACCCCACTACATCCGCCAGACCTCCCGTCTTGATAAACGGAACCGCTTCGCTTGCAAGCAGCAAAATTTTCTTCATATCGAATACCTCCTACCCAGAACAGGCGTAATCCCCAAAACGCCATTACACTTCACAGTATAGCATACTTTTTCATGAAATGCGTCAATTTCTTCCTGCGTTCATTTCCTTCTTTCGCGCCTCGGCAAGCGCCTTCATCTCCGCGGCATTCTGTCTCACCGCCTCCGTAATCTCTGCACCGCCGAGCAGTCTCGCAAGCTCTGAAAGCATCTCCCCGTCTGACAGGCGTCTGATCTCCGTCACATTGCGCCCGCCGTCTTCTTCCTTTGAGATCACAAAATGCCGGTCCGCCATTGCCGCGATCTGAGGCAGATGTGTGATACAGATCACCTGATGACGCCCTGCGATCAGCGCAAGCCGTTCCGCAACGCGCTGTGCGGTCCGTCCGCTGATTCCTGTATCGATCTCATCAAAAATAAGCGTCGGCGTCCTGTCCGTTTCCGCAAGAACGGTCTTTGCCGCAAGCATCACGCGGGAAAGCTCGCCTCCGGAAGCCGCCTCCGAAAGCGGACGCAGCTTTTCGCCCGGATTGAGCGCCGCCATGAAGACGACCTCATCCGCTCCGTTTCCGGAGGGCTCCTTTTCAGAAAAGGAAAGTTCAAATGACACGCTCTGGAAGCCAAGCTCCAGAAGCTCTCTTTTCACGCCCTCCGCAAAGATCAGGGCCGCCTGCTTTCTTTCCTGTGTCAGCTTACTGCAGAGTTCCCTTAACCGTGCTTCCGCCCTGCGGCAGTTTTCCTCCGAACGCTTCAGGTTTTCCTCATAATCCGTCAGTTCCTGCAGGCGTTCTTCCTTCTTTTTCCGGTATGCCTCGATCTCCGGTACGGTTTTCCCGTATTTTGCCATGACGGAACGGATCAGATCAAGCCTTGCCTCCGTCTCCCGGAAGCTTTCCTCATCCATATCCATTCCGTCCGCATAATCCCGGATCTCACGCGTAACGCCGGAGAGGATGCTTTCCGCGTCAAACAGCTGGTCCCTGATATCCTTAAGCCCTTCATCATATCCGTTTGCCGTCTCGATCTCCGAAAGCGCCGCGGAAACCGCGCTCTCCTCGAGCATTCCGTAAGCGCTTGCCAGATGCTCTGCAATTTCCCGCGCATGATTCATGCGGCGGTATCTTGCAGCGAGTTCTTCCTCCTCGCCCTCCTTTACGGCTGCCTCTTCGATCTCCCCGATCTCAAATGCGGCAAAATCCATTTCCCGCTGCCGTTCGCTCTCATCCATGGTAAACTCCAGACATTTTTTCTTGAGCGCGCGGTATTCGGCGTATGCCTCCTGCACCTCGCTCCTGAGCGCCCCGGTACCTGCGTTTGAAAAATCATCCAGGATCTCCAGCTGTTTTCCGGAATTGAGAAGCGTTTCGTGCTCATGCTGTCCATAGATGTCGATCAGAAGCTCCGTTACCTCCCGCAGCTTCGAGAGCGTCACCGTTTCATCGTTGATCTTTGACACGCTGCGGGACTGCCCGATCTTCCGGCTTATGATCAGATTTTCTCCCTCCTCCGGGAGAAGAGACAGCTCCGAGAGTTTTTTCTTCGTTTCTTCATCCGGTATGTCCGCGATCAGCTCGATCGAGGCATACTCCGCCCCCTCGCGCACGATATCAGGCCGCGCCTTTTTCCCGAGCGCGAGCGCAACCGAGCCAATGATGATGGATTTTCCGGCGCCCGTTTCTCCCGTCAGAATATTGAGTCCGGGACCGAACTCCACGCCCGCCCGCTTAATAAGCGCAATATCCTTTACATTCAGTTCCAGCAGCATTCGTTTATTTCTCCCGTCTTCCTTCCGCAATATCCCAAAGGCGCTTCATGACCTCAAGGCAGTCATCCACCGTGCGGATCGCGATCATGATCGTATCGTCACCGGCGATACAGCCCACGATCTCCTTAAAATGAAAGGCATCGATCGACGCCGCGACCGCCATTGCCATGCCGGAAGCGGTTTTTATCACAAGAATGTTCTGGGCCATATCCATCGAGATATAGCCATCCCTGAAAATATTGATGTACTTCTGGGAGTAGTCCACATGCCCGGGCAGCGCCTTGTAGCACTGTTTGCCGTCCGCATGCATCACCTTCGTAAGCTTGAGCTCCCTGATATCTCTCGAAACGGTCGCCTGAGTCACATCATAGCCTTCCCGGTTCAGAAGATCACAGAGCTCCTCCTGCGTCTCCACCTCATATCTCCCGATCAGTTCGATTATTTTTGCCTGTCTGCCTACCTTCATTTTTTCTTTTCTCCTGTCTGCCGCCTGTTCTGCCTTCCCGCCTGTTTCCTGCAGGTGCATTAAACAAAGGTCATTTTTTCCCGGAGCGTCTCAAGGAAGGATTCCCCCGAGAGCCGGATCAGTCTTGCGGAATGCCTGGACCTCTTTACGACCACTTCATCCCCTGCCTGAAGCTCAAACGGAGCGTCCCCGTCGCAGGCAGTGATCTGGTTTTCGCTTTCCGGAACGATCTTGATCGTATCCTCCGGAGAGAAAATGATCGAACGCGCATTGATCGTATGTGAGCAGATGGGCGTCATGATCACAAGCTTCGCGTCAGGTTTTGCGATCGGCCCGCCCGCCGAAAGGGAATACGCGGTAGAGCCCGTCGGCGTCGCAACGATCAGTCCGTCCGCGCTGTATTCATTCAGGCAGGTTTCATTGACATAAACCCTGTAATGAATGGTGCGCAGGCTGTCATAACGGCTGAGCAGCACCTCGTTGAGCGCCACGTCCCTGCTGATGCATTTTCCTTCCCGGAATACCCTGGAACGGAGCATCATACGCTCCTCGATCGTATAATCCCCGTCGAGAAGCCGTTTCATCGCAGGGACGATGTCCTTTTCCCGTGCAAGCTCCGTTAGATATCCCAGATGCCCCCGGTTAATGCCGATGATCGGAATGCCGGTCCGAAGCGTCGCGCGCGCTGTCTGGATCAGCGTACCGTCGCCTCCGATCGTAATAATGCAGTCCGTATCCTCCGGCAGGTCATATTCCTTCTGCTGCGGTCCGTTCCAGATCGTACAGCTGACATCCTTTCCGCAGGTCTCAAAAAAATCCCGGATGATACGCCCCGTTTTCTCCGCATGTTTTTTTTCCTTGTTGACTACAATATAAAAATGCTTCATAAATCGTCCCCGATACCTTTATCCTTACAGGCGCCGCCGTACACGGATCTGTGCGGTGCCTGTCTCAGCGGTCGAGCGCCGCGTGCGCCTCCTCCACGACAGCCGGCGCATCCGGCACTGCTTCCCCCTTTTTTTCGTCCAATTCCGGTGTTGCTTCCGTACCTGATTTCCGGATACGGATCAGATACTCAATATTTCCCTCCGGCCCGCGGATCGGGCTGTAGGTAAGCCCGCGTATCTCAAAAGCCAGCTCCTCACAGAGCGCATATATCTTTCTGATAACGGAGAGATGTACCTTTTTATCGCGGACCACGCCTTTTTTTCCAACCTCTTCCCTGCCGGCTTCAAACTGGGGTTTGATCAGGCAGACCATCTCCGCTCCGTCCTTAAGAAGCGGCATGGCAGCCGGCAGCACCTTGTCCAGCGAGATAAAGGAGACATCGACCGATGCGAAATCGAGCTTCTCTCCCCCGATATGTTCCGGTTCAATATAGCGGATATTCGTCTTCTCCATACAGACAACACGCGGATCATTCCTCAATTTCCAGTCAAGCTGCCCGTGTCCGACATCTACGGCAAATACCTTCTTTGCGCCGTTCTGCAGCATGCAGTCCGTAAATCCGCCCGTGGAAGCCCCGATGTCCATACAGGTGAATCCCGAAAGACTGATGCCGAAGCTCTTTATGGCCTTTTCCAGCTTAAGTCCCCCGCGGGATACATAGGGAAGCACGTTTCCCCTTACCTCAAGCAAAAGCGTTTCGTCATCCGGAAAGCTGCTGCCCGCCTTATCCTCTTTTTGGCCGTTGACATATACGATGCCGCTCATGATAAGTGTCTTCGCCTTTTCCCTGCTTCCGGCAAGTCCCCGTTCAAAAAGCAGAACGTCAAGACGTTTTTTCTGTTTCTTTTCCATCAGGCTCTTTTACCTTTCTGTCTTTCCTGTTTCACCCGTCCCTCTGTCCTCCTTATGCGCAGGTCTGATCACACCCTCTCTGCGCAGTTTTTCGATCACTGAATCCGAATCGATTCCCAGAAGCTTCCTGAGTGCGGTCACATCTCCGTGCTCCACGTAAGCGTCGGGAAGCGTAATGTTGACAGTGCGTACGTCCGGATGATGCGCATGGATGTATTCCGTAACGATCTGACCGAAACCGCCGCGTTCCACATTTTCTTCAAGTGTAATGATCACACCGTGCGAAGCTGCGAGCCGTTCAACCAGCGCCAGATCCACCGGCTTTGCAAATCTCGCATTTGCGAGCGTCAGGGAATAGCCTTCTGCCGACAGCTTCTCCCGGATATGCTGTGCCGTACTCACCATGGAGCCGAGCGCAAGCAGCGCGATCTTCTCGCCTTCAGCGAGCAGCTCTCCCTTCCCGTATTCGACCGGCGCCTGATACTCCTTAAGTCCTGTATAGGCTTTTCCGCGCGGATAGCGGATCGCCGAGGGGCCGTTCAGTTTGAACGCAAATTCCAGCATTTCCTCAAGCTCCCACATGTTTTTCGGCGCCATTACCGTCATATTCGGAATCTCGCCCAGATAGGAAAGATCAAAGATTCCCTGATGTGTCTCACCATCCGATCCCACAAGCCCGGACCGGTCCACCGCAAAAACGACCGGAAGGTTCTGCAGGCAGACGTCATGCACGATCTGGTCAAACCCCCGCTGTAAAAAAGACGAATAGACCGCAACCACAGGCCTGAGCCCCGCTGCCGCCATTCCGGCGGAGCTCGTTACCGCATGCGCCTCCGCAATTCCCACGTCGAAAAAGCGCTCCGGATAAAGGTCCCGGAAACGGCTTAAGCCCGTACCATCCGGCATGGCGGCCGTTACCGCCACGATATTTTTATTCTTCTCCGCAAGGCTTATGAGCTTATCTGAAAACACCTGCGTGTAGGTAAGGCCTGAAGCCGGCCTGAGCTTTTTGCCCGTGCGGATGTCAAACGGTTCCACGCCGTGGAATTTCTCCGGCGCCTTTTCCGCCGGCGCGTATCCCTTTCCCTTCTTGGTCAGCACATGAATCAGCACCGCGTGATCGAGCTTTTTCGCATCTCTGAGCGCGCGCTCCACTGCCCTGATATCATGCCCGTTGACCGGTCCCAGATAGGTGATGCCCATATCTTCGAACAGCATACCGGGAATCACGATTCCCTTGATGCTGTCCTTTGTCCGCTTTAATCGCTTTGCAATGCCGTTTCCAATCAGCGGAATGCCGCGAAGCTTTTCCTCCAGCACGCGCTTAAAACGATTGTAGCCCGCTGCCGTGCGCAGACCGTTCAGATAGTTTGACACGCCGCCCACATTTTTGGAAATCGACATATTGTTGTCGTTCAGGATAATAATGAAATTCTTTTTGATATGAGAGGCGTTGTTCAGCGCTTCATAGGCCATTCCGCCCGTAAGCGAGCCGTCTCCTATAACGGAAACGACCGTGTAATCCTCGCCTCTGATATCCCTGCCCTGCGCCATTCCAAGCCCCGCTGAAATGGACGTGGAGGAATGTCCCGTATCAAAGGAATCGTACGGGCTTTCCCCGCGCTTCGGAAAGCCGCTGATGCCGCCGAGCTGCCTCAGGCCGTCAAAGTCATCCTTGCGTCCGGACAGAATCTTGTGCGTATAGGCCTGGTGTCCGACATCCCAGATGATCTTGTCTTCAGGCAGATTCAGCACGCGAAAGAGCGCGATCGTAAGCTCGACCACGCCAAGATTGGAGGCAAGATGTCCTCCCGTATGACTTGTTTTTTCTATGATAAATTCCCGGATCTCCTGCGCAAGCAGCTCCGCCTGTTTTCCGGTCAGACGTTTCAGGTCTTCCGGCCCGTTGATATGTTCTAATAGCATGATCCTGTTTCCCTGTCCTGCCCCGTTTTCACGATCAGGACCGTATCAAGATTTCCGGGAGATCAGATAGCTGCAGAGTGAAATGAAAAACGGATAGCTCCCGATCTCTTCAATTCCCGTAATTGCGCGTTCCGTATAGCTGCGCACAGCCTCCAGTGCCGCAGAAATCCCGTTTTGCGTCACATAAGTCGTCTTCTGATTCCGTTCATCGGATCCCGCCGGCTTTCCGAGCGTTTCCTCCGTACCGGTTTCGTCCAGGATATCATCCTGAATCTGAAATGCCATTCCAAGTAAGAGCGCCGCTTCCCTGAGCTTCTCCACCGTTTCCCGGGTTGCGCCGGCAAGTGTCGCTCCGATCATTGCCGAAGCCTCCAGAAGCGCTCCTGTCTTGTTCCGGTAAATATAATCAAGCTGCTCTGCGGAAGGTGTTTTTCCTGTCAGCAGAACATCTACCGTCTGTCCGCCGATCATTCCGAAAATACCCGTCTTTTCCGCCAGGATATGAATCGCGCGCACGATCCGTTCCGCTCTCTCTTTCGCAAACAGCTCTTCCGGGGGATTTCCTTTTGTTTTCCGACCGGAGCTGCATCCACCGGTGTCCTCCAGCGCGCGGCAGGCAGTCTCAAACGCATAGATCATAAGGCCGTCTCCCGCAAGCGTCCCCATATCCTCTCCGTATTTTGCCCAGGTCGAGGGTTTTCCGCGCCGCAGCCTGTCATTGTCCATACAGGGCAGATCGTCATGTACAAGCGAAGAGGAGTGGATCATTTCGATTGCTGCAAGGAAGGGGGCGAGCAGCGTATCATATTCCGCCTGCCAGCGCGCTTCAAGCGCATCCGGCGTACGGTCCCCGATCTCGATTCCCTGTTTCTCCGCTTCTGCAATGCGGCATAAAAAATATGCGGATTCCATCAGAAGCGGGCGGATCCTTTTCCCGCCGTTTTCCACAGAATAATTGCACGCCTCAAGAAGCATCCGCTGCATGCCGGTCTCTTCCGGCAAAAAGCGCATCAGCTCCCGGTTGATTCTCCCGCTTCTTTGCTTCAGTAGTTCTTTAAATTCCATCTTTCTGCTCCTTCGGATCAGCTTCACCGTCTCCGTTCAGAACTCTTAACTGCTGCTCAACTTTATTGATCTGCTGCCTTGCCGAAGCGATCAGCTTTACGCCTTCCTCATACAGCCGGAAGGATTTTTCAAGCGTGCAGTCAGGTGTCTCCATCTCAGAAAGCAGCGCGTCCAGACGTTCAAAGCTCTGTTCAATGTCCGGTGCACCGGCAAACGCCTCTTCTTTTCCGGATCCGCTGTATGCCGCATCCGCTGTCTGTTCCCTGATGTCTTCCATCTTATTCCTCCGAAAGCTTACTCTTACGGCTCTCCGCGGCGCGAGACCGCACCGCCGTCCTGCCATTCTTCTTTCCCTTAGTCATTCTGCAGGGGATCCTCCTCCAGGCTAAGAACACCCGCACGGATCCTGCCGTCCGCAAGATACGCCGTGAATTCATCCCCCTTTTTCAGCTGCGAAACGGAGGTGACCGGACCTGCATCCCCGGCCGAGAGCCAGGCATATCCGCCCTTTAAACGCGCAAGCGGCGACAGACCCTCAAGCCTTCCCATGAGGAGCTCCAGCCTGTGCCTTGTCTCCCGCATGCGCCCCTCCATGTGCTGATCGAGCTCCTGCCGCGCACCCGAAAGCCGCAGCGAAACATCCGAGATCCGCTGTGAAAGGAACGTCTCCATACGCTCCCTGATCTCCTGAAGCCTGCGTTTTTCTTCTGAAAGCCTTGTATCCGGCTGAAAGAGCTTCAGGGAAAGCTCCCTCTCCCGGAGCTCCTTTTTGATGAGCGCAAGCTTTCCTGTTATCTCACGCCTCAGCGCACTCTCCAGACTTGACAGCTCTTCTTCAAAATCCCGGTAGGAAAATGCCGCAAGCTCTGCTGCCGCCGATGGCGTCGGCGCGCGCATATCCGCCACAAAATCCGTGATCGTATAATCCGTTTCATGTCCGACCGCCGAAATAACCGGCGTTTCAGCATCGAATACAGCGCGTGCCACACACTCTTCATTGAACGCCCAAAGGTCCTCGATCGATCCGCCGCCGCGCCCGACGATCAGGACGTCAAGTCCCATGGCATCGAGCGTCCGGATTCCCTTTACAATACTTTCCTTTGCACCGCTTCCCTGTACGAGGGCCGGATAAAGAATCAGTTCGATGTAAGGGTTGCGCCGGTGCACAATGTTGCAGATATCCTGAATCGCCGCCCCCGTCGGTGCGGTAACGATACCGATCCGCCTTGCATAACGCGGAATCTCTTTTTTATACCGCGGATCGAACATGCCCATTTCCGAAAGCTCGGCCTTAAGCGCTTCGAAGCGCTCATACAGCACGCCAAGTCCTGAAAGCGTGGCCTTACGCACATAGAGCTGATAGGTCCCGGATTTTTCGTAGACCGAAATCTGACCGCCCGCATCGATCAGGAGACCGTCACGCAGCCGAAACAAAAGCCCTTCGCGCTCTCTTGCGAACATCACGCAGGAAATCGCCGCATCCTTGTCCTTCAGCGTAAAATAAATATGACCGGAAGTATGATATTTACAGTTGCTGACCTCTCCCCTCACGCAAATATTGGAGAGAGCATAATCCCGTACAAATAAATTTCTGATATATGCGTTGATCTGTGAGACTGTATATACTCCGGCCATCTTCATACCTTCTTTTCAATTTCCAAGGAACTCTGCCGCAGACCGCCGCAGGCATCAATCTTTTTCCTTTTCCGTTTCCCTTGGCAGCCGGTCGATCAGACGCGCCAGTATTCCGTTTACAAACGCATGCGCATCGTCCGCTCCGTATTCCTTGGCAAGCTCGACCGCTTCATTGATCGCCACCTTGACCGGAACCCTGTCGCTGTCATACAGCATCTCATAGAGCGCAAGCCTCAGGATATTGAGCTCTGCCCTGCCCATACGCGCCGTCTTCCAGCCCTCTGCAACGCTGTCGATCATACTGTCAAGCTCAGCCCGTTTCTCACTGATTCCCAGCACCATCCTGCGCATTTCTTCCTTCTCTTCATCGCTCGCCGGCTCGTCAAGGCTTATCTCGATATAGTTCTCGAGCGGCTCACTGATATCCTCTGTATGAAATTCGACGCCGAAGAGCATTCTGAATATCTGCTCTCTCATCTCATGTCTTTTCATGAATTACCAAACTCCTTTAAATTGCTGTATGTGCTGAAGACACACAAATAAAGCCTTCTGAAGGCTTTCCGTGATCAGCGGTTCTCAGTCGTATTGACGCCGGCCACATTGATCGCCACATCCACGACATGAAGCCCTGTCATGTTCTCCACAGTGTTTTTCACGCGCTCCTGCACCTTCGCGGAAACCTCCGGAATGCTGTAGCCATAGGTCATGTTCAGGGAAAGAAGAATGCTGACCTCCCCGTCATGCAGATCCAGCTTTACGCCTTTTGAAAGATTTTTAACGCCAAGCTTTGCGATCAGTTCATTTGTTACATTTCCGGCCATGCTGTACACGCCTTCTATCTCCGTAGCTGCAAGCGCTGCAATGCAGGCGATCACGTCGTCCGCGATCTTTACGCTTCCGGCTTTTTCATTCTCATATCCAGTCTGTGCTGCACAGCTTTCTCTCTCTGCCATATTTTCCTCCTTAGAAAAATGCATGGATTTCAAATCAGAATTCAGTATATCACAAAAAGACTGAAGGTAGCAAGCAAAGCGAATATTTATACAGTAATATCATCCTTAATTTTTTCGAAAGCCGCTTCCTTGATCCCGGAAATATTCATAATTTCCTCAATGTGGGCAAACGGCCCGAACTCCTCCCGGTAGGCGATGATTGCTTCCGCGCGCGCCTCTCCGACCCCTTTTAGCTGCATGAGTTCTTCCCTGCCTGCTGTATTCAGATTGATCAGTGGCGGGGTACCCGCAGCCTGCGTCTCAGAAACAGTCTCAATGCTTTCGGCTGCTTCTTCAGAAGGGGCTGCTGTTTCAGCAGAAGGTTCATTGGAAACTTCCACTATGAATTCAGAACTTCCACTTTCTGCAGTAAAAGCTGACGATGCTCCGGTATTTTCCGCCGCAGACACCGGCTGTATCGCCGCACAGGTACAGGCTGCCTGTGAATGCTTCGGCACATCCGCTGCCGCCGTTTCTGTTTCTCCAAGCTGCACCACTGTCGTCTGCGCCCATTTCTCCCCGCTTTCCTGTATAAAAAAGTAAGCAGATAGGAGAAAGCCTGCCGCGATCAGCATGCCCTTTGCATATTTCAGATATTTCATGGGATACTCCGTTTCAGATCAATAAAATATGACAAAAAATACTTGATTTGTTTCTGAATGATAGTGAACAGATTTGTTTCTCCATTATATGAAAGCAGATCCCAAAAGTAAATCTGTAAATATGCTGTTTTTTTCTCTCTTTTCTTGTGCGCCTTTTCCTGGCTTACGCAAAGAATCAGACATCTTCTCCCGATACATCTTCAGAAGCGACTGTATGCTTCGGGTCGGAAAAGCGCTTCCGAAAAGCCTGCGCTGTACCTGCCGCGGCGGATTATGTATAACTCCGACTGGACAATGCCTCTGTTGTCATCTATAATAGCGCCGTGCTTCAATGAAAACAGAAAAATTCCGGAAAGGAAGTTTCAGAAATGAGCAGATCAAATCAGTTTTCAGATGAGGA
>JAUNHA010000003.1 GCA_030524135.1 Eubacteriales bacterium | reverse complement strand
CCGCGTCCCGAACGGCCGCAGTTTGTGGAAAAGTTCCGGGAGGAGATCCCGCGCTATATGATAAAGCATCAGGTAAGGCCCGGCATGACAGGCTGGGCGCAGGTAAACGGCTACCGGGGAGACACATCGATCCAGAAACGGATAGAATACGATCTGTACTATATTGAAAACTGGTCGCTCGGACTTGATATCAAGATCCTGTTCATGACGCTGTTCAAGGGATTTAAGAACGCGTACTGACGGGACGGAGAAAACGGCTTAAAGGAAACGACGATATGAGCATAGAAGACGGATTTGGAAAACACAGCGGGATTTCTTCCGGAGACGGAAACGGCCGCCCGGGGAATGGAACGCGCGGCAGCCGCGCCGCGGGGAATGCTTCCCGCGTTTCTTCCGGTGCACGCTTCCGGAAGGAAGACGACCTCGATGAAGGCTACCTCGATGACGATTACGAGGATGATGATTTCGATGAGCTTGATCTGTTCGACGATGTGTCGATCGGAACGGGAAATGATCAGGACGACGCGGAGATCGCGGAAGATCTTGATATGGAAAACAAGCTTCTCGGGCAGGCGATGTCGCCGCAGAACGGGAAGCGCGCGCAGGCTGACGGCGGCAGGGACAGAGACGGCTTCGGTGCGGGCTTTGGAACAGGCACGTCAGGAAAAAAGAACGCCCGGAATAGCGCGGCAGGCGGCAGGAAGGGGCCGAGAGAGCTCAACACCCCGGGCAGCACAGTTGATCAGCGCCAGTTAAAGCGGGAAAAGGAACAGAAAAAGAGATCCCGTATCAAAAAGGCGATCATCTGGGCGGTCGTGGAGGTGTTTACGCTGTGCCTGATCTTCGGATACGGCTATATTCTCCGGACCTTCAGCCTTATGAACCATCCGAATGTCAGCAGGGAAGCGGTGGAAAACCCGAACCTCTCCGTGGAAAAGAAGAAGGAGATGGAAGGCTATTGGAATTTCTACATATTCGGCGTGGATAACCGTGACGAACGGGTCAACCGGGGCAACTCGGATGTCATCATGATCGCGAGCATCAATCAGGATACGGGCGATATCAAGCTGGTATCCGTGTTCCGCGACACCTACCTGAATATTAATTCCAACAACGCCTACGCGAAGATCAACCAGGCTTATGCCTCGGGCGGACCGGAGCAGGCGATCGCGGCGCTCAACAAAAACCTTGACCTGAACATCACGAACTATGTGACGGTCAACTGGGAAGCGGTGGCGCACGGCATCAATATCCTCGGCGGTATCGACGATGTGGATATTTCAAATGCGGAGTTTTACTATATCAACGCGTTTATTACGGAGACGGTAAAGAGCACGGGCATCGGCTCGCACCAGCTCAAGTCTCCCGGAAAGCAGCATCTCGACGGCGTGCAGTGCGTGGCTTACGGACGTCTGCGTCTGATGGATTCGGATTTTGCGCGTTCGGAGCGCCAGAGAGAGATCATCGAAAAGCTGTTTGCAAAGGCGAAGACGGCGGATTTTGCCGTACTGAACAACATTCTCGTGGACTGCTTCCCGATGGTGGCGATCGATATTCCGTTTGAGGATCTTGTACGTATGGCGCAGGGCATCTCGCGCTATAATATCGTGGATACCGGAGGCTTCCCGTGGTCGCGCGGAGACGCAAATATTCCGGGCAAGGGATCGCTTGTCGTTCCGACGACGCTCGAGTCGAATGTAATCAAGCTCCATGCGTTCCTGTTCGGGGATGAGAGCTATCAGCCGTCGGAGGCTGTACTCAGGTATTCGCAGAAGATAAAAGAGGATTCCAACCTCTACAAGGAAGGAACGCCGATCGAATCCGTCGGTACGGACAACGGCGTGATCCAGAAGCCGAAGACCTCGGCTGCATCCGAAGAAGAGGATGAAGAGGATGAGGAGCTGGATGAAACAAAAAAACAGCACGGAACGAAGGAATACGAGACCGACGAGGACGGCAACTACATTCTTCCGACGGATGAAGACGGAGAAGTAATTCTGCCGACCGATGAAGACGGAAACGAGATCGTGCCGACAAGACCGGAGAGACCTTCATCGCTTGCGGATGAGACGACGGAGGGTGATGCGGGATCGGAGCTTGTGGATGATAACGGAAATGTGATCGGAACCTCTCCGAGACCTTCGGAGACGGCAAGGCCGTCGCAGAGTACGGACACGACACGTCCGGGAGATACGGGACATACGGTCAATCCAACGCACTCTGTTAATCCGACACAGTCCGAAGAGACGACACATGGCGTAAATCCTGACGGCACAGGCGGCAGCGCGAACAGGCCGACGGAGACGATCTCCGATGAGCCGGCAGTGATCGAACCGACCCAGCCGACAGCACATGTGCCGTCCGAGACGACGGCGCAGACACCGGGAGGAACGGTGATCGCCCCGACAAATCCGGAACCCACGGCAAATAGTTCAGGACCTGGCGGGAACAGCAATTCCAATACACCGGGCGGCGAAGTCTCCGTGATCGCACCGGATGGCGGCGCGGCAGTGGGACCGGGCGTCTGATCCAAAACTGTAAGCAGAATATGGCTCTCCGGAGCGGTGAAAAGACCGCTTCCGGGGAGCTTTTTGCGGGAAGGTATCCGGAAAAGCCTGCAGGTTTTTCGGCCTTATAAAGCAGAAAGAAACGAATTCTAAAAAAAAACTAAAATTGCGGAAAAATGTGAACTTGGACACAATTTATACATAATAGAAGTGTTTAATGGGGCATGTAAAAAGAAAACGCAGTAAATCAGCAGGATGGAGGAATAGATGATGAAGAAAGTACTTGCTGTTATTTTAAGCGCCGTCCTCTTCGGAGCGATCGCCGGAGGCACGATGGTCGGCATCAACACCCTGTCAGGCGCTCTGGTGCAGGGCAGTGCGGATACCGGCATTAAGGGAAGCACGCAGGATCAGGCGGCAGCGGATGATCAGAAGGAAAAGGACCCGGATGACAGAGACGATGCGGATGACAATGAGGTGCAGGCGCAGGTGCTCGATGTGTCGGATATCGTTGAGGAGACGATGCCGCAGGTTGTAAGCATTACAAATACGATGCTCATTCAGCAGCAGGGCTATGGCAGCATCTTTGATTATTTTTACGGCGGCGGGCAGCCGCAGCAGTATGAAGCGCAGGCGGCAGGCTCCGGTGTCATCGTAAAGAAAACGGATGACGAGCTTCTGATCGTAACAAACAACCACGTTGTGGAAAATGCGGAGCAGATTTCCGTAACCTTCGATGACGGAGAGACCGTGGATGCGGCGATCAAGGGAACCGATTCCACCATTGACCTTGCGATCGTGGCAGTTCCGCTTTCCAGCATCAAGGCAGAGACCATGGACGATATTAAGGTTGCGACGCTGCATGATTCGGAGGATCTGAAGATCGGCCAGGGCGTTATCGCGATCGGCAATGCACTTGGGTTTGGACAGTCTGTAACGGTCGGTTATATCTCGGCCCTGAACCGTGAGATCACGACGGAGGAGGGAACCAATTCCGACCTGATCCAGGTAGACGCGGCAATCAACCCGGGCAACTCCGGCGGCGCACTCATCAACATGAACGGCGAAGTGATCGGTATCAATGTAGCAAAGCTTGCGGATACCAGCGTCGAGGGCGTGGGCTATGCGATCCCGATCTATAAGGCAATGGATGTAATCGACAATCTGTCCAATGCAAAGACAAAGGTGGAGATCCCGGAGGATCAGCAGGGCAGACTTGGCGTCTACATCAAGACGATTAATGAGCAGTATGCAGAGGCGCTCAACATGCCGGAGGGCGTGCTGGTAGCGGGATTTGCAGATGAGGACGGCCAGACCTCAGCGGCAAAGGATGCCGGCATTCTGCAGAATGACATCATTACGAAGTTTGACGGTCAGAGCGTAAGCTCGGCGGAGGATCTCACAAGACTTGTGAAGTACTACGAGGCGGGCTCGACAGTTAAAGTGACCGTGCAGCGGCTTGAAAACGGCCAGTACGTTGAGAAGACGATCGAAGTAACGCTCGGATCCAATCCGGATGCAGCCGGAAACGGAAATGCACAGAATGGTACGCCGGATGGAAATGCAGTGCCGGGGCAGCAGCCCGGAAACAACGGTTCTGCATCCCCGCAGGGACCGGACGGAAACAATGGACAGGATAACGGCGCGCAGAAAGGCCAGAACGGCCAGTCCGGAACGGATGATCTTTATGAGAAGTTCCGCGAGTTCCTTGAGCAGTACCAGCGCTAACGGAGCCATGTGCAAAGCGGGCAAAGCTTCGGGGATTGCGGACGCATCCTAAGCTTTAAAATATTGTAAGACTTAAACCGGCTGTTTTATGTTAAAATAAAACAGCCGATTTTGTATTCAGGAGGTATGAAAAAATGAACTATAGATCAGCTCTTATTCTGGGGGCCGCTGTTTTGATGGCGGCTGTGAGCACAGGACTTTCAGGCTGTGCGCCGACGGAACAGACGGTTGTTATGAGAGGACCGGACTTCAGCCAGACAAAGGACGTCGCGCTTGATTTCGTACAGATTCACAATGATACGATCGATGCGTTCGGAGATGCGGAAACCAATCCTTATGTATATATCAATAACCTGAACGTGTCAGGGGACAATGACAGTAAGACGGTCACGATCGAAGCGGTGTGCATGGATGATACGACAAAGGAGGAGGCTGAGCAGTTTGCTGCCGCAGCTGTCCGCCACGTGAATGACGCAGCCGTGACGCAGTCAAACGAATATGAATTAAGCTCGCAGGAAAGCTTCGGAACACTTTTTTCGAAATACGCGCTGACGCTTTCCGTAAAGCCGGAAAGTACGGAGGATGACGAGAGTACCTGGCTCATAGACCTTAAACTGAATCCGGGAGATGAAATTCCGCTTGATCCGGATATCGAGACCTATGAAGAGGAATGGGCGGATGAAAGAGACCGGATCCTGGAGTCGCTGCAGGATCAGGCAATCGTACTGCAGAGCAGCGCATCCGAAGAAGCTGCAGCTGCGGATGAAAGCACAGCGGCTGAGACGACCGAAACGGCTGAGACGGCTGAGACTTCTGAAGCCGATACGGCGGAGAGCCCGGCTTCCGCAGTTGACTGATCTAAAGACAGCTTTGCGGTAATATTTGGGAAACAGACAGGGGAAATATGGAAAACACGCAAGTGGTTTGCAAAAGCGCAAAAAAATGCGGAAGCTGCCAATATCAGGGCATGTCCTATGAAAAACAGCTTGCAAAAAAGCAGGCGAGATGTGAAAACCTGCTGCATGATTTTTGCCGTGTGAGCCCGATCATCGGAATGGAGGATCCTTATTATTACAGGAATAAGGTGCATGCCGTCTTTGACCGGGATAAAAAAGGAAATATCATATCGGGCACCTATGAAGCGAATTCGCACAGGGTCGTGCCGATCGAAAACTGTCTGATCGAAGACAGAAAATGCCAGGAGATCATTGCGACGATCCGCGGCATGCTCCGTTCATTCCGTATTAAGACCTACGACGAGGACAGCGGTTACGGACTTCTCAGACATGTGCTCGTGCGCAGGGGCTTTACGAGCGGGGAGATCATGGTGGTGCTCGTGATCGGAAATCCGATCTTCCCGTCCAAGAACAATTTCGTGAAGGCGCTTTTAAAGGCGCACCCGGAAATCACGACCATTGTGCTGAATATCAATGATAAACAGACCAGCATGGTGCTGGGAGAGCGGGAAAAAACCATATACGGACCCGGATTTATCAGGGATCGCCTCTGCGGGCTTACGTTTCGCATTTCTCCGAAGTCCTTTTATCAGGTAAATCCCGTGCAGACGGAACGGCTGTATCAAACGGCGGTGCAGTTTGCAGGGCTTCGCGGAAAGGAGCGTGTGCTCGATGCCTATTGCGGAATCGGAACGATCGGAATGATCGCTGCCGCAAAGGCGGGAGAGGTGACAGGAATCGAGCTGAACCGTGACGCGGTACGCGACGCGAAGCTGAATGCAAGGGAAAACCGGATCGGGAATATCAGGTTTCTTGCGGGAGACGCGGGAGAATTCATGCGCGCGGGCGCGGAAGACGGGATCCATCCGGACGTTGTATTTATGGATCCGCCGCGTTCAGGCAGCGACGAGGTGTTCCTGTCGTCACTTGCCGGGGCAGCGCCGGAGCGGGTGGTTTATATTTCCTGTGAACCGGAGACGCTTGCGCGGGATCTTCGGTATCTCGTAAAGCATGGATATGAGGTCAGGCGGATACAGCCGTTTGATCAGTTTCCGTTCACGGAAAAATGTGAGGTCTGCGCAGAGCTCAGGTACAAGGCATAATAAAAAAGACATCGCAGCTTTGCAGGGCGGTGTCTTTTCTGATTCATACGACAGGGATTCTCCGGGGTTATTTTCCCTCTTCCTTTGCAAGATAGACCTCGATCTTATGCTTCATCAGATCAAAGGCCACATCATTCATGCCGCTGTTGACCACGACATCTGCGTAGATACGGGTCGGCTCTACATAGAGATAGTGCATGGGCTTTACCGTCGTAAGGTACTGCTCGATAATGTTTTCAATGTCGCGGCCGCGCTCCTTGGTATCTCTTAATACGCGCCGGAGAATGCGCTCGTCGGCATCCGCATCGACGAAGACCTTGATGTCAAAAAGATCGCGCAGCGCTTTTTCATAGAGGACGAGGATCCCTTCGATCAGGATCACCTTTTTCGGCTCGACCAGTATGGTTTCAGGCGCGCGGTTGTGATCCGCATAGTTATAGGTCGGCGAGACGATGCTGTGGCCGCGCTTCAGCTCTTCGAGATCATGGACCAGAAGCTCTGTGTCAAATGCATTCGGGTGATCATAGTTGAGATGCTTGCGCTCGGAAAAGGGCATGTCATCATGTGCCTTATAATAATTATCATGATAAAGAACGGCGACCTGATCGCCAAATGCATCCCGGATGCGGTTTGTGAAGGTAGACTTGCCGGAGCCTGTGCCGCCGGCGATACCGATTAGAATGGGTGTCATGCTGTGTTCCTCTCAGATGTTTTTTTTATTATAAAACGCAATGGGCGGGAGGGCAAGAGCTGAGTAAAAAACAGGAAAAAAACTCCGGTATAAAAAGGGGAACATATGTTGCAGGAAACCTTGCGGATCAGGCGCGGGAATGGTAGAATAAACATAAAAACGGACTGGAAAAGAGGCGCAAATGGAAGGCGGAATGAATTTATTTGATTATATGAGGGAACAGACGCAGAAGACGGAATCTCCGCTCGCAAGCCGTATGCGCCCGGAGACGCTCGATGAAGTGGTAGGTCAGGAGCATATCGTCGGAAAGGATAAGCTTCTCTATCGCGCGATCAAGGCGGACAAGCTTGGCTCCATCGTATTTTACGGTCCGCCTGGAACGGGCAAGACGACGCTTGCAAAGGTCATCGCCAATACGACGAAGGCGGATTTCAGACAGCTGAACGCGACGATCGCCGGGAAAAAGGACATGGAAGAGGTCGTAAAGCAGGCGAAGGACGAGCTGTCGATGTACGGAAAGCGTACCATTCTGTTTGTGGATGAGATTCACCGTTTCAATAAGGCGCAGCAGGATTATCTGCTTCCCTATGTGGAGGACGGGACGATCACGCTGATCGGTGCGACGACGGAAAATCCGTATTTTGAGGTAAACCGGGCGCTGTTGTCAAGAAGCCGCATTTTTGAGCTGAAGCCACTCTCCCGGGAAAATATCAAAACGCTGATCCGCCGTGCCGTTTCGGATGAGAAAAAGGGCATGGGCATGTACGGCGCCTGCATCGATGAGAATGCCGTTGAGTTTCTTTCCGATGTAGCGGACGGGGATGCGCGGGCGGCGCTCAACGCGATCGAGCTCGGCGTGCTGACGACGGAAAAGGGAGAAGACGGACGTATTCATCTGACGCTTGAGACGATGCAGGAGTGTATTCAGCGCCGTGCGGTCGGCTATGACAAGGACGGAGACAATCATTATGATACGATCTCTGCGTTTATCAAGAGTATGCGGGGATCTGATCCGGATGCCGCGGTCTATTATCTGGCGCGCATGATCTATGCGGGTGAGGACATCAAATTTATCGCGCGCAGAATTATGATCTGCGCTTCTGAGGACGTTGGAAATGCGGATCCGATGGCGCTCGTCGTCGCGACGAACGCTTCGCTTGCGATCGAGCGGCTCGGCATGCCCGAGGCTCGTATTGTGCTTGCGCAGGCGGCGACCTATGTGGCTTCGGCGCCGAAATCAAACGCGGCCTATCTCGCGGTGGACGAGGCGCTTGCGGAGGTAGGGAAAAGCGGCAGCCTTCCGATTCCGCCGTATCTGCAGGATGCGCATTACGAGGGGCATGAGGCGCTGTCACGCGGCGTAGGCTACAAGTACGCGCACGACTTCCCGATGCATTATGTGGACCAGCAGTATCTGCCGGACGCGCTGAAGGCGGCTTCCTATTACAGACCGTCGGAAAACGGAAAGGAAAAGGAGATCAGGGAATGGCTTTTGCAGCTGAAACAGCTCGGCGGGTCACAGGAATCTCCGGGTGCGGAAGACAAAGTTTAAGGTGATTTAAGTTATCTTTAAGACAAATGCTATGGATTGCAGCCGTGGTTTGTAGTAAGATGCTTTAAACAGAAGCACCATGAGGAGGTTATATATTATGAAGAGAAAAATATATGCTGCGGCGGTATTCGCCGGGGCACTTGCAATAAGCGCATGCGGTAAAAAGGCGGATGTTGCACAGAGCACGACCGCGGAAACGACGGCAGCGGAGGAGACCACGCAGGCAGCGTCCGCTGTTTCTCCGGAAGAGATCGAATCCGCAGCTGAGGAAGCGCAGGCGGAGCTTGAAGATGAGGGATATTTTGACGGAACCGTGACAGGCATGGCGGGCACGCAGGTGACCGTGCTTTCCGATGACGGAGAGAGCTATACCTTTGATCTTGCAAATGCGGAAAAGGATCCGGATTATGAAGTGCTTCCGGGCGCTTATATTGAAGTTTCCTATGACGGCGCGAAAAACCAGGGCGGCGTGACTGAGGCGACGATGGTTTCCGTGCTCATGTCCCTTGAGCAGCAGGCGATGGAAAAGGGCGAGGATCCGGCTCTGCAGGGCACCGTAAAGTCTTATGCGGACGGAGAACTCGTCGTGACGGATCCAAACGGCGAGGATCATACCTTTGACAGCTCGATCGCGCAGATCGCGAGCGAGACAGGACTTGCCGCGGGCGCACAGGTGATGGTGACCTACGTTGGTTCCATCGATGAAGACGTACAGGAAGACAACGACGAGGGAAGCGGCTCCGGTGTTCCGGTAGCGATCAAGGTCGTAACGCCGGATTCCGTCGGGACGGCTAGCGCAAACAGGATGAGCGGCACGGTTACCTTTGTGGACGGCGGACATATGATGATCGATACCGCGGCGATTCCGTTTGAGTTTACCGGCGATGCGTCCCTGTTTGCGGGACTTGCGGAAGGCGATGAGGTTACCGTGACTTATACGGGCAGCGTCGGAAACAAGACGATACAGGCGACGGCAGTGGAGAAAAAATAAGATAGTTACAGGTGTTTCACAAGAGAGAAAAGTGGACCGGCGGAGCGGATGTTCTGCCGGTTTTTTTCTTTATAAATATTTTAGAAAATGATTAGCACTCGACTATTGACAGTGCTAACAGCGAGTGCTAAGATAGGCTCGTCAGGTTGAGAAAGACCTGTTTATGATAGAAAAAACTATGTGCAGCACAGTTTTCAGAGCATTTTCGGAAAACTGGAAGCATCCCTGAGAGGAGGGAAGAAACGTATGAATATTAATAAATTTACGCAGAAATCGATCGAAGCGGTGAACGGCTGCGAGGCGGTTGCAAGGGAATACGGCAATCAGCAGATCGAGCAGGAGCATTTGCTTTTGAGCCTTTTAAGGCTTGACGACAGCCTGATCGCAAAGCTGCTGGTAAAGATGAATGTTCCGCTGGACGCCTTTACGCAGAGCCTTACGGATCTGATCGCGAGGCTTCCGAAGGTGTCGGGCGCGGGGCAGCTGTATTTTTCCAACGATGCAAACAAGGTACTGACGGGTGCTGAGAATCATGCGAAGGCGATGGGAGATGAGTATGTCTCCGTGGAGCATCTGTTCCTCGCGATTCTGAAGGATGCCGACAGCGATATGAAAAAACTCCTGAAGGAGTACGGTATCACGAAGGACGGCTTTTTAAAGGTTCTGTCCGAGGTAAGAGGCAATCAGAGGGTTGTGACGGATGATCCGGAGGCGACCTATGACGCGCTCAATAAGTACGGCTATGATCTGGTGCAGCGGGCGCGCGACCAGAAGCTTGATCCGGTGATCGGACGTGATACGGAGATCAGAAACGTCGTACGTATCCTGTCGCGAAAGACGAAAAATAACCCGGTGCTGATCGGTGAGCCGGGCGTAGGCAAGACGGCGGTCGTGGAAGGACTTGCGCAGCGTATCGTGCGCGGCGACGTGCCGGAGAGCCTGAAGGATAAAAAAATATTTGCCCTGGATATGGGCTCCCTGCTTGCGGGTGCAAAATACCGCGGTGAATTTGAGGAACGTCTGAAGGCAGTACTGAAGGAGGTCGTGGATTCGGAGGGAGGCATCATCCTCTTTATCGATGAGATCCACACGATCGTCGGCGCGGGCAAGACCGAAGGCAGCATGGATGCCGGAAATATGTTAAAGCCCATGCTCGCAAGAGGCGAGCTGCACTGCATCGGCGCGACCACGCTTGATGAGTACCGCTATATTGAAAAGGATCCGGCGCTTGAGCGTCGTTTCCAGCCGGTACAGGTTGACGAACCGACCGTGGAGGATACGATCTCCATTCTCCGTGGTCTGAAGGAACGCTATGAGGTATATCACGGCGTGAAGATCGCGGACAGCGCGCTGGTAACGGCCGCCGTGCTTTCCGACCGGTATATCAGCGACCGTTTCCTGCCGGATAAGGCGATCGACCTTGTGGATGAGGCCTGCGCCATGATCAAGACCGAGATGAACCAGATGCCTGCGGAGCTTGATGAGAAACAGAGAAAGATCATGCAGATGGAGATCGAGGCGACCGCGCTCAAGAACGAGACGGACAAGGCTTCGAAGGACAGACTGGAGGAGCTGCAGAAGGATCTTGCGGAGCTGCGTGACGCGTTTAATTCCGAGAAGGCAAAGTGGGAATATGAGAAGGCGGGCGTGGACAGACTTTCCTCACTGCGTGAGCAGATCGAGAGCCTGAAGAATGAGGCTGAGATATTAAAGAGAAACGGCGATTATGAAAAGGCCGGCGCGATCCTCTACGGCAAGCTTCCGAGCCTGCAGAAGGAGCTCGAAGAGGCCGAGCAGAAGACCCGTGAGGAGGGACACGACCTTGTCCATGAGAATGTGACAGAGGACGAGATCGCAAAGATCGTCTCCAAGTGGACGGGCATTCCGGTCGCAAAGCTTTCCGAGACGGAGCGCAACAAGGTGCTGAAGCTTCCGGAGGAGCTGCATAAGCGCGTGGTCGGACAGAATGAAGCCGTGGAAAAGGTTTCCGAGGCGATCATCCGTTCCAAGGCGGGCATCAAGGATCCGACGAAGCCGATCGGTTCATTCCTGTTCCTGGGACCTACCGGTGTCGGCAAGACGGAGCTTGCGAAGACGCTTGCCGCAGAGCTGTTTGACGATGAGAATAATATGGTGCGTATCGATATGTCCGAATACATGGAGAAACACAGTGTGTCCAGGCTCATCGGAGCGCCTCCCGGATATGTCGGCTATGACGAGGGCGGCCAGCTGACCGAAGCGGTCCGCAGAAAACCCTACAGCGTAGTCCTGTTCGACGAGGTGGAAAAAGCGCATCCGGATGTATTTAATATCCTGCTGCAGGTGCTCGACGACGGCCGTATTACGGATTCGAAGGGCAAGACCGTGGATTTCAAGAATACGATCATCATTCTGACCTCGAATCTGGGATCGCAGTTCCTGCTTGACGGCATCGACGGAAACGGAGAGATCCGCCCGGAGGCTAAGGAACAGGTGGAAAGCCTGCTGCGTCAGAGCTTCCGTCCGGAGTTCCTGAACCGTCTTGACGAGATCATTATGTTCAAGCCGCTGACGAAGGAAGATATCCGTCATATCATCGACCTGTGCATGGAAGATCTGAACCGCAGGATAAAAGACAGGGAGATCTCGGTTTCCCTTACGGAGGACGCGAAGGATTACTGCGTCAACAACGGCTATGATCCGGCGTTCGGCGCACGTCCGCTGAAGCGCTTTATCCAGAAAAATGTGGAGACGCTCGCGGCAAGGATCATTCTCGAGGGACGCGTACGAGAGGGAGATACCATCGAGCTTTCGGTAGATGCAAAAACCGACAAACTCGTTGCGGATGTAAAGAAAACAGAGTAAGATAGCTGTATCGTTAAGGATACAAAAAGGCGCATTTGTCTGATGTCCGGACAGATGCGCCTTCTTTCAGTTAAGGGATCAGATCAATTCAGGAGTTGATTTCATCCGTGAAAAATCAGCTGACGGAAAGGGAGGGCAGAATGATGGGACAGACCGGAACAGGACTGAATATAGTCGTGACAATGCCGCTTAATGAAGCACAAAAGAGAAAACTGACGGAAAAGGCGCCGGAAGCGAACTGGCAGTGGTGTGAGGGCGGATGGTTTCGCGGAGAAAAGGAAGCGCTGCTTTTTCAGGCGGATATCATCCTCGGCAATGTGAAGGTGCCGTCGCAGCTTAAGGAAGCAAAACGGTTGAAGTGGATACAGTTAAACAATGCTGGAACGGAAGGCTATGCCGGACCGGGTGCGCTTCCCGAAGGCGTGCTGCTTACCAATGCGACCGGCGCCTACGGACCTGCGATTTCCGAGCATATGCTTGCCTGTCTTCTGATGCTCTGGAAAAAGCTTCCGCTTTATTACGCGCATCAGATGGAGGGGATATGGAAACCGGAGGGGCATGTCCGCGCGATTGAAGGCTGTACCGTGCTCTGCGTGGGAATGGGTGATATCGGAAGTGCTTTTGCATTCCGCATGAAGGCGCTCGGCGCACATACGATCGGCATCCGCAGAAGAACCTCGGACAAGCCGGACTATGTGGATGAGCTGCATACGGCGGAAGCGCTGGATACGCTTCTTCCGCGGGCGGATGTCATCGCGCTCTCCCTGCCGGGAAACGGCGCGACAAAGCACATGTTTGACGCGCACAGGCTGTCCCTGTGTAAAAAAGATGCGTGTCTTATCAATGTCGGAAGAGGCAGCGCGGTCGATACGGAGGTACTCTGCCGGATGCTTTTGGAGGGGCGTCTCGGGAGCGCGGCACTGGATGTGACGGATCCGGAACCGCTTCCGGAGGGGCATCCGCTCTGGAAGGCGCCGAATCTCATACTGACGCCGCATGTGTCAGGCGGATTTTCCCTTCCGGAAACGCTGGAACGGATCGTTGGGATCTGCGCGGATAATCTGGAGCGTTTCCTGTGCGGTGAGAAGCTGTACAACCTTGTGGATACGGAAACGGGATACGCGTCAAATGGCAGAAAGAGTGTATAAGAAAATGATGTAAATGTAAAAAACCGGACAGGGTTCAAGATCAGATCCCTGTCCGGTTTGGTATTATCCGGCTTTGTGTGCGCTGATGTGCTGGATGCATACGTCATAGCCGACGCGCAGAATGCGCATCAGGCGGTCGGCGGCATTCCGGTAAAGCGATTCCGCCTGTTCGAGCGCCTCTTCGATGGGCATGGCGCGGTCGATGGTCGTGATCATGGAATCCACGCCGCAGGCATAGATATCGTCCGCACCGGGCCCGATGCTGCCGACGATCGCAAAGACGGGAATTCCCTGTGCGTGGCTGCGCCGTCCGACGCCGGACATCACCTTGCCGTAAACGGAGGTGCGGTCTGCCTTTCCTTCTCCGGTAATGACGCAGTCGGCATCCCGGATCGTTTCATCAAACCCGGTCAGATCCAGAACGGCATCCACGCCCTTTTTCAGTTTTGCTCCGAGCATGCAGCAAAGCGCGGCGGCAAGACCGCCTGCAGCGCCGCCGCCTTCAAGCTCCCGGACAGAAGTCCCCGGAGTGCCTCCGGAGCGCTGATCCGGCATGAAGCTCTGATCCAGCACGGCTGCATAGTTTTCCATTCCGCGCTCGAGCTCATCGAGCATCTGTCGGGTCCCGCCTTTTTTCTTTCCAAACGAACGGGTCGTGCCCTCCGGACCGCATAGCGGCGCTTCCACATCGCACAGCACGGTAAAATGGCAGTCCTTTACTGCCGGATGCAGGCCGCTTTTATCGATGCTGTTCACTTCTCTCAGGTTTGCGCCGATGCCGCGAAGCGCTTCCCCCTGTTTATTTAAAAACCTGACGCCGAGTGCCGTAAGGCAGCCCATGCCGCCGTCGTTTGCCGCACAGCCGCCGGCAGCGATGCTGATATCGCGGAAACCCGCGTCAAGGGCGGCTCTGATCAGCTCGCCGGTTCCATAGCTGGTGGTAAAAAACGGGTTTCGTCTGTCATGTGGCAAAAGGCAGAGACCGGAGGCATCCGCCGCGGCGACGATCGCGTGCTGCTCATCGATTTTTCCGTAAAAGGAATCGATCTCCTCCATATAAGGATCGTGTACACGCACCGGAACGAGGCTGCCGCCGGTTGCTCTGATCACGGCCTGTACGGTTCCTTCCCCTCCGTCTGCTACGGGTGCGCTCAGGCAGATGCAGTCCGGAAACATTTTTTTTGCCGCTTCCCCGAGAAGCGCAGCCGTCTGCTCCGCACTTAAGGTTCCCTTGAACGCATCTGATGCGAATACGAATTTTGGTTTGTATTCTTCCATAAATATCCCCCTCGTGATCATTCAAAATGATCATTCAAAACATGACCGTAAATGATCTGTTTCCATTATAACGCTGCATTTTTGAAAAAGGGAAAAAATTAGCTTGACAATTTTATTGCATGTGTTAATATAAACACATGAACAGTTATTCAAGTGTTCATGCTTTTGAAAAGAGAAAAGCTAACCTGAAAAACCCCGCATCTGAGCGGGGCAAAACAACAAAACGGAGGGATACGAACATGAAAAAGAAGTTTGAACTGGAAGATCTGGACTGCGCGAACTGCGCTGCAAAGATGGAGGCAGCGATCAAGAAGATCGACGGTGTGAATGATGCGGTCATGTCCTTCATGGCACAGAAGCTTACGATCGATGCGGATGACGACAGATTTGACGAGATCATGCAGGAGGTCGTAAAGGTCTGCAAGAAGGTTGAGCCGGATATGACGATTCTGATGTAATAACATCAGTTTTCAGGCGGTTTCACGGAAAGGAGAGCACATGCAGAAAGTGAAAGAGGGCGGAGCCGTAAGCGAGGAAGAGCTCTACGACCTGGCAGAACTCTTTAAGGTATTCGGGGATTCGACGCGCATCAGAATTTTGTATGTGCTGTTTGCGGCGGAAACCGGAGTCGGGGATATTGCGGAGAAATTAAATATGACGCAGTCCGCGATCTCACATCAGTTAAAAATTCTGAAGCAGGCGAAGCTTGTGAAGGGGAGACGCGACGGAAAGGCGATGATCTACAGCCTTTCGGATGATCATGTGAAGACGATCATAGAGATGGGGAAGGAGCATATCGAGGAATAGGATTATGACTAAGAAGCAAAAAAGAGAGAGAAAGAAAATACTGATTGCAGGCGGTATTTTTGTGCTGCTTGCGCTGATTGAACATCTGGGCGTCCTGCCGGCGGTATTTGACAATCGCCTGCTGAAGCTTCTCTGTTATCTCATTCCGTATCTTGTGGTCGGCAGGGATGTCGTAAAGGGCGCGGTGCACGGCGTGCTGTCCGCAAATCCGTTTGACGAGGCTTTTCTGATGACGCTTGCGACCTTTGGCGCATTTGCAGTCGGAGAGGATACGGAGGCGGTCGCGGTTATGCTGTTCTATTCCGTCGGAGAACTGTTCCAGGATGTGGCTGTCGGTAAATCCAGAAAGTCCATCAAGGCCCTGATGGAGATCGCGCCGGAATATGCAAATCTGCTGCTTGAGGACGGAAGCACGAAGACTGTGGATCCGTCGGAGCTTAAGATCGGGGATACCATTGTGATCAAGGCCGGGGAGAAGGTCCCGGTGGACGGCATCGTGACGGACGGAACTTCCATGATCGATACGAAGGCGATCACGGGAGAGTCGGTGCCGCGCAGCGTACGGAAGGATGAGGCGATCATTTCCGGATGTATCAACGGCGAAGGCCTGCTGCGTGTCCGCGTGGAAAAAGCCTATGAAGATTCCACGGTCGCGAAGATCCTCGATATGGTAGAGAATGCGTCTGAGAAGAAATCCCGTACGGAGAATTTCATCACGCGTTTTGCGAGATATTATACGCCGGTCGTCGTGATCGGAGCGCTGATCCTTGCGGTCGTACCGCCGATCGTGACCGGAACGGGCTTTATGATGTGGATCCAGAGAGCCTGTACCTTCCTTGTAATTTCATGTCCCTGCGCGCTTGTGCTTTCGGTACCGCTTTCCTTCTTCGGAGGGATCGGCGCGGCATCGAGACAGGGCGTGCTTGTAAAGGGCTCCAACTATCTCGAGGCGCTCGGCGAGATGGAGACGCTTGTTTCCGACAAGACCGGAACACTTACCAAGGGCGAATTCCGCGTGACGTCGATCCTTCCGGCTTCAGGAGAAAAGACAGGAGAAAAGGCGGAGCAGTCCGCGGCGAATAAAGACGCGCTGCTTGAGACAGCAGCCTATGCGGAGAGCTTTTCCGATCATCCGATCGCGCTGAGTATTCTGGAGGCATACGGCAGGAAACCGGATACCGCAAAAGTAACGGATACGATGAATGTGTCCGGGCAGGGAATCATTGCGCAGGTGGACGGACATACGGTTCTTGCGGGCAATGACAAGCTGATGCAGGAAAATAAAATTGCCTTCACAGAGACAGATCAGGCAGGCACCGTGGTTTATATTGCGGAAGACGGCACATACCGCGGATGCATCGTGATATCGGATGTGATCAAGGATGAGGCAAAGCAGGCGATCGCCGCACTGAAGGCAGCAGGCGTAAAACGGACCGTCATGCTGACGGGAGACCGCAAAGAGGCGGCCGATGCAGTCGGAAAAGAGCTTGGGATGGATCTTGTATGCAGCGAGCTTCTGCCTGCAGACAAGGTCGGAAAGGTCGAAGCGCTGCAGCAGGAGATGAGCGGACACGGCAAACTCGCATTTGTCGGAGACGGCATTAACGACGCGCCGGTGCTTGCGCGCGCCGACATCGGAATCGCAATGGGCTCCATGGGCTCTGATGCCGCGATCGAGGCAGCGGACGTCGTGATCATGGATGACGATCTGATGCGTATTCCGGGCGTGATCCGCGTCGCAAGAAAGACGCTTCGGATCGCGCGGGAAAATATCGTATTCGCGCTTGGCGTAAAGCTCGTTGTGCTGGCACTTGGCGCACTCGGCCTTGCGAATATGTGGGCGGCGGTTTTTGCAGACGTAGGCGTTTCCGTGATCTGCATCCTGAACTCCATGCGCATGCTCAGGGCGAAATAAGATTTTAAATAAGATTTTAAAATGGAAGAGATATCAGGAGACGGGCTTCGTTCCGTCTCCTTTTCCGTTCATAAGCTGTTTACAAAATCGAAAGGTAAATGTAAGGCAGCAATGCGACACAGGCAGGAAAGCCTGTGCTATAATAAGCATATATTTCAGAAAGAAAAATGTGGCAGCCGGCTGCAGTCTGCCGGTAAAAACGATATAGAGGAGGAGAAAGAGAGTTTATGGCGGGTGTACTGGTTTCGATGTTTTTCAGCATGATGGTTTTCAGCTTTTTCATATTAGTGGTGATTGCATGCTGTCTCGGACGGATGCGTATTTTTCAGAAGGCGGGGGTAGAGGCCTGGAAGGCATTTATCCCGTTTTACCGTGATTATGAGCTGTGCCGGATCACGATGGGAAAGGGCTGGTATTTTCTGCTCGGACTGATTCCGGTATTGTATCCGGTTATGAAGGTGTTATATGCGATCGAGATCTGCCTGTGCTTCGGACAGGAGATGCTGTTCGGCGTTGCGTATTTCTTCTTCCCATGGCTCTGCGAGCTGATCGTTGGTTTCGGCAAAGCGGAATACCTTGGAAGCCAGGATCTTGACCGGCAGCTCAGAAATCTCTTTTCCGCGCCGAAGGGACCGAAGGACAAAGGTGCGCAGACGTATAACGGAGCGGGAACTGATACTTACGAAGATACACAGGTGCATGTGCAGTATAAAGATGTCGATGGAAACGGGGAATAAGCTTTTTTACCGCATCAAAATAGAACGCAGAAATATTAAAAACCTGAATCTGTACCTGAGGCCTCCTTATGAGGAGGTGCTCGTGACTGCGCCGAGGCGTATTCCGGAGGGAAGGATTCAGGCTTTTATTCGCGAAAAAACACCGTGGATCGAGCGGCATCTGCAGAAGCTCCGCACGAAACGGGGAGAAAATCTTCTGGAGCGGGAGCTTTCCGCAGCGGAACGGAAGACGTACCGGGAACGTCTCACGGCGCTTATTCCCGGGATGCTGTCGGTATGGGAGAAAAAGCTCTCTGTCCATGCAAACGGGTTTTCTCTCCGGAAGATGCGCCGCTGTTTCGGCGTATGCCATACGGCAAGGCGGGAGATCACGTTTAATCTGATGCTGGGAAACGCGCCGGAACCGCTGATCGAATACATCGTCGTGCATGAACTTACGCATCTTCTCGAACCAAGTCACAACCGCCGCTTTCATATGCTGATGGACCGGTTCCTTCCGGACTGGCGTGAACGAAAGCGGGCGATCAATTCTTTTTATTCGGCAGGACCGGACCGGAATACGGGAGGCTGTGAGGCAGGGAATATCTCTTCAAAATAACAGCGGCCGCCTGTATAATTTGTATGAAAATAATTTATCGTGAATATGAATTTCAGGAATTAAAAAGCGTCAAAAGCCTTGCATCAGGCCGCTTTTGACGCTTTTTTCAGTGCTTCGCGTTGACAATTTAAAAACGTCTGATTATAATTCCACCCTAAATCGCATCCGGTTTGAATGGATGCTGATCATGAGGAGGAAAAGCTTTTATGAACACACTTGTAATCGTGCTGATCGCGGCGGTCTGCCTGCTTCTGGCCTATACGTTCTACGGCCGGTGGATCGCAAAGACCTGGGGCATCGATCCGAAGGCAAAAACGCCGGCCGTTCTGAAGGAAGATGGTCAGGATTATGTCCCGACACCCGGCTGGGTGGTATTTGCGCACCAGTTTTCATCCATAGCAGGAGCAGGTCCTGTCACGGGCGCCATTCAGGCTGCGGCCTTCGGCTGGCTTCCCGTACTGCTCTGGATTCTGCTCGGCGGCATTTTCTTCGGAGCCGTGACGGATTTCGGCGCACTGTATGCCAGTGTTAAAAATGAAGGAAAGTCGATGGGACTCCTGATCGAAAAGTATATCGGAAAGACCGGGCGCAAGCTGTTCCTTCTGTTCTGCTGGCTCTTTACCCTGATCGTGATCGCGGCATTTGCCGACATGGTGGCAGGCACCTTTAACGCTTATACGACAGCTGAGGACGGAACTGCGGTTCTCGCCGGGGCTGCAGTCGTAAACGGAGCTGCCGGAACGATCTCCCTGCTCTTCATGGCATTTGCGGTAGTCTTCGGCCTGATCCAGAAGAAGCTTCATCTGCGCGGCTGGAAAGAAGTTGTACTGGGACTTATGTGCACCCTCGTTGCGCTTGGCCTTGGTATGGCGCTGCCGTTGGTTCAGGACAAAACCTTCTGGCTCTATATCACGTTTGCTTATATTTTCCTTGCATCCGTGCTTCCGATGTGGATCCTGAAGCAGCCGAGAGACTATATGACGACCTTTATGTTTGTCGGCATGATCGTAGGCGCGGTGCTCGGGATTGTGGTAGCGCATCCGACAATGAATCTTCCGGTCTATACCGGATTTACAAATGCAAGCCTCGGAAATCTGTTCCCGATCCTGTTTGTAACCGTGGCATGCGGAGCGGTATCCGGCTTCCACAGCCTGGTTTCCTCGGGAACCTCGTCAAAGACGATTGAAAATGAAAAAGATATGCTGAAGGTCGGTTACGGCGCAATGGTACTTGAGAGCCTTCTGGCAGTGCTCGCGCTCTGTGTGGCAGGCGCGGCTGCTTCCGCGGACGGAACCGCAGCGGTGGGAACTCCGTTCCAGATCTTCTCAACCGGTGTTGCAGGTCTTCTGGAAATGTTCGGACTTCCGGTCTATGTGGCACAGTGTTTTATGACCATGTGCGTTTCCGCGCTTGCGCTTACGAGCCTTGACGCGGTGGCAAGAATCGGACGCATGTCCTTCCAGGAGCTGTTCAGCACGGATGATATGGCACACGCCGAAGGCTGGAGAAAGCTGTTCTGCAACAAATATTTCTCCACGGTTATCACGCTCCTGTTCGGCTACATCCTGACCCAGATCGGCTACTCCAATATCTGGCCGCTCTTCGGAAGTGCAAACCAGCTTCTGAGTGCGCTTGTTCTGATTACGCTCTGTGTATTTTTAAAAGTAACGGGACGTCAGAACAAGATGCTCTTCCCGCCGCTCATCATCATGCTCTGCGTGACCTTTACGGCACTTGTGCAGCGTGCGATTGCGATGGTGCGTGCGTTCTCCGCGGGATCGGGTGTATTTATGGTAGAAGGACTTCAGCTGATCCTTGCGATCCTGCTGATGATGCTCGGCATTATCATCGTTTATACCTCCGGAAAGGAACTGTTCCGGAAAAAGCGCGGGGCAGAGCTTGCGTAAAGCGGGAAATGACGGGTCGGATAAAATTCCGAAACAGTGATATCTTCTTAATATAATATAGAAGGAAAAAGCAAGAAAAAAGCATGACCGCCGGAGAATGATCCGGCAGGGTCATGCTTTTTCAGCAGAGGATCAGTCGTTCTGCTCTTCATCCGCATCTGTAATGATGCCGTGGCTGAGCGCGTGCGCCTTGATTGCCTGGAAGGTTTCATCCGAGATGACGTGTTCGATCTTGCAGGCATCGGCTTCGGAAACCTCCGGAGAGACGCCGAGACTTTCGAAGATCGCAGTCAGGGAACGGTGCCTGTCGTAGATCATATTGGCGAGTGCGCGTCCCTTTTCCGTCAGATGAATATGGCTCTCGTCATCGATCGTGATATAATCTTCCTCTCTGAGATTTTTCATCGCGATGCTGACGCTCGGCTTTGTGAAGCCCATTGCATTTGCAACGTCAACAGCGTGAAGATTTGGCTGCTTTTTGCTCAGCTGCAGGATTGTCTCAAGATACATTTCCTTTGACTCTGCTGTTCTTGAATTAGTCATAACAAAATACCCCTTTGAAAAGCGCTGCGGGCCGGCGGAACCCGGAGCTTACAGTTGGCTGTCCGCCTTATGTGCATACCGCCGTTTCGAATGTATTAAGTTTAGCATAAAAATGCTTGACATTCAAGTTAGAAGGTGCTAACCTAGGGTCTGAAAGTTAGAAGGAACTAATCCTTCTTGTTTCGATTCGCATTCTTTAGACAGAGGAGAAAGGAGCTGTAAGCTATGCCGGTTTCTATGGGAAAAATAGGCGAAACTTATACGATCAAGTGCGTGACCGGAAGCGGAGAGGTGCGTTCACATCTGGAGGCCATGGGGTTCACCCCGGGGACTGAGGTGCGTGTGATCTCCCAGCTGAACGGAGACGTGATTCTTGGCGTGAAAGATTCCAGAGTAGCTGTCAATGAAGAACAGGCAAGACATATCATGGTATAATTTTGCGTGAAAGCGCAGATCAGGAGGAATGAGATATGACTTTAAGAGAAGCAAAGACCGGTACAACGGTAGTTGTTACCGGCATTAAGGGCAGTGGTGCCTACAAGCGCCGTATTATGGATATGGGGATTACCAAGGGCAGCACGCTCTTTGTAAGAAAAGTTGCGCCGCTTGGCGATCCGGTCGAGCTTACGGTCAGAGGCTATGAGCTTTCCGTCAGAAGAGACGATGCAGAGTGCGTCGAGATCGCTCTGGCTTAAACCGGAAATAAAATCAGACATAGTTTGTTGAAAAAAGCAGGGAAGAAATGAAAAGGCCGGAGGCCTTTTATTTAACACAGCAGGTTAGAAAATTCTAACCCCGAGGAGGAAAAGTATGGCGATTAAAATTGCACTGGCGGGCAATCCCAACTGCGGAAAAACCACCATGTTCAACGCGCTGACGGGCGCAAACCAGTACGTAGGAAACTGGCCGGGCGTTACCGTCGAGAAAAAGAGCGGAAAAGTAAAGCAGAGCGGCAGCGGAGAGGAGATCGAGGTAGTCGATCTTCCGGGTATCTATTCTCTGTCCCCGTATACGCTTGAGGAAGTAGTATCCCGTGACTATATCCTGAAGGATAAGCCGGATGTTATCATGGATCTGGTGGATGCAACGAATATTGAGAGAAACCTGTATCTGACCACACAGCTGATCGAGACCGGTATTCCGGTTGTAATCGCGCTTAACATGACCGATCTTCTTGAGAAGAACGGAATCAAGATCGATGCAAAGCAGCTTTCCGGTGAGCTCGGATGCCCGGTTGTAGAGATCTCGGCTCTGAAGAAAATCGGACTTAAGGAAGTCGTTGATCAGGCAGTCCGCACCGCAAAGGAAAAGCAGGGCAAGCTCAACGCGGCTATTTTCGATAAGTCCGTTGAGGAAATGATCTCCGGAATCATGGGACAGCTTCCGGCAGGTGTTCCGGCAGAGGAAGAGCGCTGGTATGCGGTAAAGCTCCTTGAGCAGGATAAGAAGGTGCTTGAGCAGTTCGGACTTTCCGCTGCAAATGCATACAAGAGCTATACGGATAAGTTGGAGAAGGAATTTGATGATGATGCAGAGTCTGTCATCACAGACCAGCGTTATAAGTATATCCAGAAGCTGGTAGCGAAGGTAGTAAAGAAGCAGAAGGGCAAGGTAAGCGCTTCTGACCGTATCGACAGCATCGTGACGAACCGTATTCTCGGTCTTCCGATCTTCATCGGCGTTATGTGGGTTGTTTATTACATCGCGGTTACCACGCTCGGAACCATGGGTACCGACTGGGCAAATGACACCTTCGGCGGCGGCATTCAGGAAATGGTCGGCGTAGCTCTCGGCAATGCGGGTGCAAGCGACCTCATCACGAGCCTGATCGTTGACGGTATCCTCGGCGGACTGTTCGCAGTATTCGGATTCCTTCCGCAGATGGCGATCCTGTTCCTGCTCCTGTCTATCCTTGAGGACTGCGGCTACATGGCACGTATCGCATTCGTTATGGACCGTGTATTCCGTCACTTTGGTCTTTCCGGAAAGAGCTTTATTCCGCTCCTGATTTCCTCAGGCTGCGGTATTCCGGGTATCATGGCGTCCAGAACCATTGAGAATGAGAATGACAGACGTCTTACGATCATGACTGCCACCTACATTCCGTGCGGCGCGAAGCTTCCGGTTATCGCGATGCTCGGCGGCGTACTGGTAGGATGGACCACCGGTGACTACTCCAGTGCCGGCAACTATGCATTTGGCATGTATATGCTTGGTATCGCGGCAGTACTTGTTGTTGCGATCATGCTTAAGAAGACAAAGCCGTTCCACGGCGAGGCAGCTCCGTTCGTTATGGAGCTTCCGGCTTACCATGTTCCGTCTATAAGAACCGTACTGATGCACACCTGGGAACGTCTGTGGGGCTTCATTAAAAAGGCCGGAACGATCCTGTTCCTTGCCTGCGTCGTAATGTGGATCCTTTCTTCCTTCGGCGTTGAAAACGGCAGCTTTGGTCTTGTAGAAGAGACCTCCAACTCTCTGATGGCAATCATCGGAAATGCACTTGCATGGATCTTCGCACCGCTTGGCTTCGGCAGATGGGAGTGCGTTGCAGCATCTCTTGCAGGCTTCTCCGCAAAAGAGGGTATCGTATCGACCATGGGCGTGCTTGCAAACGTAAGCGAAGATCTTGCAGAAGAGGCAGACGTTGTTGCGGCAGCGGTAAAGAGCTGGTTCCCGACAGCAGCGGCAGCATTCTCCTTTCTGGTATTCAACCTGCTTGACAGCCCGTGCCTTGCAGCGATCTCTACGATGGCACAGCAGCTTCAGTCCAGAAAGTGGTTCTGGTTCGCGATCGTATTCCAGAATGTGTTCGCATACTGCGTAGCGCTTATGATCTACCAGTTCGGCGCACTCTTTGAGGGCGGCAGCTTTGGCATTGGCACTGTTGCAGCGATCATCGTACTTGCGGTTATGCTTTATATGCTGTTCCGTCCGGATCCATATAAGAATAAGAAGACGGCAACCAAGACGGCAGTTGAGGCGGCAAACGCTTAAGGAGTATTATTATGAGTTTAGCGGATATTATACTGGGTCTTCTGATCCTGATCGCATGTATCCTGGTTTTCCGCTATGTGAGAAAAACACAGGCGGGCGGAGGCTGCGTTGGATGCAGCGCATGCGGAGGAGGCTGCGGCTGCTCCGGCAGCTGCAAGCCGCAGGTGAAAAAGAAGCATAAGTAAAAATGATATGTTAAAAACGTCCATATGCTTTTCCGGCATGTGGGCGTTTTTCGTTGCGGATGAATGAAAGCCGCCGCATGAAAAAGACATTGCGGACAGCTGCATTTTACCCATGAGGGGGCTTCCCTTTGCTTGACATTGCCTGTAAAAAAAGTTACAATTATTTCCGTATTGTTTTACTATGGGCATTGTATAAGCTTTGATGGAGACTGTTTTCGCAGCTAAGGAAAAAGGTCCGGTTACGGACATTATACGATATTGATAGTGAACTTTGACAACATAATATCTTAAGGAGGTGCTTAAATGTCGCCAATTATGATTATTGGTGCTGCCATCCTCGCTTTCGTTATAGGCGCTGTTGCTGCCGGATTTATTGCGTACAGACAGGGACAGACATCTGCAAAGACCGAATATGAATCAAAAGTGGGTTCTGCGGAAACGAGAGCAAGGTCGATCATTGACGATGCGGTCAAGACGGCAGAGACAAAAAAGCGTGAGGCGCTCCTGGAAGCAAAGGAAGAGGCCTTAAGAAATAAGAATGAATTTGAAAAGGAACAGCGGGAGAGAAGACGGGAACTTCAGCAGCAGGAGCAGCGCATCCTGAAAAAGGAGGAGAACGCAGACCGTCTTCAGAATGAACTGAGCCGCAAGGAAAAGGAGCTTTCCAAGAAGGAGAGTGATCTTTCCCAGAAGTCTGAGGAGGTACAGCGCCTCCACGAGGAAAAGGTGCAGGAGCTTGAGCGCATCTCCGGTCTTACGGCAGAGCAGGCAAAGGATGAGCTTCTGGTATCCGTAAAGGAGGATATCAAGCACGACACGGCGAAGATCATTAAGGAATATGACAACATCGCCAGAGAAGAATCGGAGAAAAAGGCAAAAGAGTACATTGTCAACGCGATTCAGCGCTGCGCGGCAGACCATGTCGCGGAATCGACGGTATCCGTTGTACAGCTTCCGAATGATGAGATGAAGGGCCGTATCATCGGACGTGAGGGAAGAAACATCCGCACGCTCGAGACGCTTACCGGCGTGGAGCTCATTATTGACGATACGCCTGAGGCTGTCGTTCTGTCCGGCTTTGATCCGATCAGAAGGGAGATCGCGAGAGTTGCGCTTGAGAAGCTGATCGTGGACGGACGTATCCATCCGGCGCGCATCGAGGAAATGGTCGAAAAGGCAAAGAAGGAAGTGGATACCCGCATCCGGGAAGAGGGTGAGGCTGCCGTACTTGAGGTCGGCGTACACGGCATCCATCCGGAGCTTGTAAAGCTGCTTGGCCGTATGAAGTTCAGAACATCCTACGGACAGAACGCGCTTAAGCACAGCGTGGAGGTTGCACAGATCTCAGGGCTGCTTGCATCCGAGCTTGGATATGATGTCCGCATGGCAAAGCGCGCGGGTCTTTTGCATGATATCGGCAAGGCTGTCGATCACGAGCAGGAGGGTACGCATGTATCGCTCGGCGTGGAGCTTTGCAGGAAGTACCGCGAGCCGGCGATCGTAATCAATTCGGTGGAATCCCACCACGGAGATGTTGAGCCGCAGGGACCGATCGCTGTTCTGGTATCGGCTGCAGATGCGATCTCAGCATCAAGACCTGGCGCAAGAAGAGAGTCGATCGAGACCTACACGCAGCGCCTGAAGCAGCTTGAGGAGATCACGAACTCCTACAAGGGCGTTGAGAAATCCTACGCGATCCAGGCGGGCCGCGAGGTGCGCATCATGGTCATCCCGAACGAGGTATCAGAGGATGATATGGTCATCATGGCGCATAATATTGCAAAGCAGATCGAGGAGCAGATGACCTATCCGGGTCAGATCAAGGTAAACGTCATCCGCGAGACGCGCGTGACCGACACCGCCAAATAAACCGGAACGTTTTGACTGATATTTTGACTGATTACACATTGAATTTTATTATCACCCCGGCAGGAAACTTTGGTTTTCTGCCGGGGATTTTCCTTTTCTGAAATATTTCCCCCTCAAAAAACGTATATTAAGATATAATTCAGCTTTTATTTCTTTTTAGAATTCTGATCATACGGTATAATGATAGCTGCATGAGTATTTTTGGGCTTATAGGATAAAACTGCATGAGACGTTTTCTTTGTGCGTAAGAGGTTATGATATGAACGACAGGCTTCAGGCGAAAGACGGACTTCAGAATGAAGATGCCGCAAGACCGGAACAAACCGTAAAACCGGAACAAACACATGAGGAACAGCCGGCGGGGGCGGACAAACCGGAAGCACCCCGGAAAAAGGATAAAAAGAGGGGAAAATCCCGCAGAAAAAGACATATTCTGCGAAAGCTCCTGCTTATGCTGCTCGCGCTTATGCTGCTCGCGGCAGCTGCCGGCTATATTATCATCCGTCCGGAATATGAGCGCTATCAGCAGGTCGCATATGAAAAGCTTGCGAGCATGTCGCGCTCGGATTTTTCCATGCGCTCGGATACGGAGATCTTTGACCGTGACGGAAACCGGATCGGCCTGATCAACGCCGGGCATTACGAGTACGTTCCGATCAGTGAGATCAGTCAGAACATCCAGGACGCGTATATCGCGCAGGAGGACAGGCGCTTTGCCTCCCACAACGGCGTGGACTGGCTTGCAACGCTGCGCGCCGGCGTAAAGCTTGTCCTAAACGGCGGCAGGATCACGCAGGGCGGTTCTACGATCACGCAGCAGGTCATTAAGAATACATTCCTGACGCAGGAACAGACCTTTTCGCGCAAGATCGTTGAGATCCTGATGGCTCCGGAGATCGAAAAGAAGTATACAAAAGCCGATATCATGGAGTTTTACTGCAATACGAATTATTACGGCAATCACTGCTACGGCGTTCAGGCGGCGAGCCGCTATTACTTTGGAAAAGACGCGTCGGAGCTGACGGTTCCGGAGGCGGCGACGCTCGTGGGTATCAGCAATTCCCCGGGGCGTTATGATCCGGTCAAATATCCGGATGCCTGCAAGGAGAAACGCAATCGTGTGCTTGCTTCCATGCTGAAGGTCGGGGTTATTTCGGATACGGAATATAACAATTATACGGCGACACCGCTCGTGGTCGTGCAGGACACCCAGGAAGGGACGGATGAAAACTACCAGTCCAGCTATGCCCTGCACTGTGCGGCGCTTACGCTTATGAAGCTGGACGGCTTTGAATTTCAGTATGTTTTTTCCACTAAGGAAGAGTATGATTCCTATATGGAAAACTACAATGCCGTATATTCGGACAAGTCTTCGGATCTGAGAGGCGGCGGTTATAAGATATATACTTCACTTGATTCAAACGCGCAGCAGATCGTGCAGGAGGAGCTTGACAACGTACTCTCCGTGTATACGGAGCTGCAGGAGAACGGAAAATACGCGCTGCAGGGGGCGGCTGTCGTCGTGGACAATAAAACGGGCTATGTCGTGGCTGTCGTCGGAGGACGCGGAAGCGATGACCAGCTTAACCGTGCCTATAACGCGGCGAGACAGCCGGGATCCTGTATCAAGCCTCTGATCGATTACGCGCCGGCGTTTGATACCGGAGAATATTATCCGGCGCGGATCGTAAACGACCACTACTGGGAGGGCGGCCCGAAGAACGCGGGCGGCGGCTACAGCGGAAATGTGACGGTGCGCTACGCACTCAACAAGAGCCTGAACACGGTGGCGTGGCAGATCCTTGAGGACATCGGAATTGAGACCGGACTGTCCGCGCTTGGAAAGATGCAGTTCCAGCGCCTTAGCTATGTGGACAGCAGCGTGCCGTCGATCAGCATCGGCGGATTTACCAACGGCGTGCGCGTTGTGGACATGGCAAAGGGCTATGCCACGCTTGCGGACGGCGGCATTTACAGCGACAACACCTGTATTCTCAGGATCGAACAGGAAGAGCTCGGCAACATTACGGAAGGGCTTTCGGAGGTGCGGACACAGGTATACCGCGACGATACCGCGTGGATGATCACGGATATCCTGAAGGGAAGCTTCACGGAAGGCACGGCGGCGGGACTTTCTCTTGCAGACGGCATGCCGTGCGCGGGAAAGACCGGTACGACAAATGATTCGAAGGACACCTGGTTCTGCGGATACACAAAGTATTACACGACCGCCGTATGGATGGGCTATGATACGCCTAAGGCGATGCCGGGCGTATATGGATCGACCTATGCCGGAAAGATATGGAAGCAGGCGATGAACCGTCTGCATGAGGGACTTTCCGCAGAGGATTTTGAACGTCCGCTTACCGTTGAGGAACGGACGGATGAAGCGACCGGAATTACGGACTGGCGCTCCACCTCGGATGAAGAGCGCGCGGCGCAGAGCCTGCACGAGAAAGAACAGGCAAAGGAGCTCGCAGAGCTGGAGGCGCTGCTTGAGAGCTATGAGCAGCATACGATCGACGGCTATGACGATATTGAGACTGTGGAAAATCTCTACACGGAGATCATGAACAAGACGGGGCTTCTGGACGATTCCCCGGAGCGGACGGCGCTTCTTGAGCGTGCAGCGCAGAAAAAGGAACAGAACGATGCCGTGATCAATGGTCTCGGGGATACGCTTGAGCGCTGGAAAGAGCAGAAACAAAAGGAAGAAGAGCGCATTCAGGCGTTAAAGGAATCCGAGGCGGAGGTCCACAGGCAGGAGGCTGCAAAGGAGGTAAACCGCACGGAGGTGCAGAATGCGATCGACGCGATCTATGCGGAAAAATACCGGTCTGCCCATCTGACGGAGCTTGTAAATGACGCTGTAGAGAAGCTTGCGCTCGTCAGCGGCTATGCGGATGAAAGCGATTATGCAGAGAAGCTTGGAGATGCGATCACCTATGCAAATGCGCTCCCTTCGGAAGAAGACTGGCAGCGCATGGAAGAGGCAAGCAGGGCTTCCGAGGAAGCGCAGAGCGCGGCTGCGGAGCGTACGACGGAACGATATCAGCAGGATCTGTCTTCGCGTTATACCGGAGACGGCACGGACGGGACACAGGCACAGACGCAGCAGCAGCCCCAGTCCCCGCAGCTTTCAGGACCGGGCTCCGGACCCTCCGCGGGACCGGGCGTTTATTACAGCGGAAGCGCCCAGACGCAGTAGGACGGCGGCGCAGAGAGCGCGCATGTTTTTTCCGAAACCTTGCTTTGAAGCCGTATTTGTGCTATAAATTTTACGGCGGGGGCATGGGAAATGAACAGGAACCCCGGAATGAGCTGGAAGGGAATGATGATAGTATGTATCAGATAGATTTTAAAAAGCCGTGCGCGGTTCACTTTATCGGCATCGGCGGTATCAGCATGTCAGGACTTGCAGAGATTCTTCTTGACGAGGGATTTACGGTAAGCGGATCGGATATGAAGGATTCCGAGCTGTGCGGGCACCTGAGACAGGCGGGCGCGCAGATCGCGATCGGGCAGCGTGCGGAAAATATCCAGAATCCGGATGTGGTCGTATATACGGCTGCCATTCATCCGGATAATCCGGAATTTGCGGCGGCAAAAGAAAAAGGCATTCCGATGCTTTCCCGCGCGGAGCTGCTTGGAGAGATGATGAATAACTACAGCGAGGCGATCAATATTGCCGGAACGCATGGAAAGACGACGACGACATCCATGATCACCGAGATTCTGCTCGGGGCGAAAAAGGATCCGACCGTTACGGTGGGGGGAATTCTGGATTCGATCGGCGGAAATATCCGCGTGGGCGGTCCGGATTATTTTGTAGCTGAGGCCTGCGAGTACACGAACAGTTTTCTGAGCTTCTTTCCGACGATCTCCGTGATCCTGAACGTAGAGGCGGACCATCTGGACTTTTTCAAGGATATTGACGATATCAGGCACAGCTTCCGGGAATTTATTCTGCGCCTTCCGCAGAATGAAAAGGGCTTCCTGGTCTTCAACGGAGACATCGACAAAAAGGAGTATTTCCTTGACGGGCTTTCCTGCGGCGTAAAGACATACGGCCACGGGGCGGACTGCAATTACCGGGCGGAAAATATCCGCTACGACGATCATGCGCATCCGAGCTATACGCTGATCGTGGACGGAGAGGAAGCCGGCGAGGTTACGCTTTCCGTGACAGGCGAGCACAATGTATATAATTCCCTCGCGGCGATCGCAGTGGCGGACCATCTTGGCATCGACAGGGCGGATACAAAGCGCGCGCTTTCCCGGTTTTCGGGTACGGAGCGCAGGTTTGAGTATAAAGGCGAGTGCCATGGGTTTACAGTCATAGATGATTATGCGCACCATCCGCAGGAAATCGCGGTGACGATCGCCGCGGCGAAGCTCTATCCGCACAAAAAACTCTGGGTCGTGTTCCAGCCGCATACTTATTCAAGGACGAAGGCGCTCCTGCCGGAATTTGCGGAGGCGCTCTCAAAGGCGGACGAGGTGATCCTTGCTGATATCTACGCCGCGCGTGAAAAGAATACGATCGGAATTAGCTCCGCGGATCTTGCAAAAAAGATGGAAGCGCTGGGTGCAAAAGTGCATTATATTCCGGAATTTCCGGAAATTGAAAAATTTATTTTGGAGAACCTTGAAGAGGGTGATTTGTTGATAACTATGGGTGCGGGAAACGTTGTAGACATAGGGAATCAGCTTATTTCGAGGTAGTTATCCACATTATCCACATAGCTATGCACAAATTATGTCAATCGGCTGTGTGGATATTTTTTTGCCCGCAGAGCAGGGTTTAGAGCGATTGTTAAAGATTCATCCACTTTATCCACAAAAGACTTATGGTAACCTCGGGTCTATTCCATTTTCAAAAATCGTGTGTTATGATAAGGGGCACATGAGGAAGAATTTAGATAGACGGGGGCGGAACAGACGATGGATTACAAAGATTCTCTGGCAGTGGATGCCACACTTGTGGCAAATGAGTTTCTTGACAACTATATGCCGAAGGCAAACGGCGATTATGTAAAGGTATATCTGTATCTTCTGAAAAACCGCATCGGTGGGATCGACGTTGCCACGATCGCGGAAAATCTCGAACTGACGGAAGGAGACGTCCGCAGAGCCCTCAAATACTGGGAGGAGGCGGGTCTTCTGGTACGCGGCAGCCGGAAAGCGGAACAGAGCGGCTGCAAAGAGGCGGATGCATCTGTCGCCGGACATGCGGCAGGCAGCGCTTCCGGGAAGCCGGCGAAGGCAAAAAAAGCCGCAAAGCAGGCGGCAGAGCCCTGTGACAAGGCGCTTCTTGACCGTGAGGAGCTTCGCCGTGCCTATAAGAAGACGGAAGGGGCGGCGGCGCTTAACCGCCTTTCGGAGGATGCCGAATTCTCACAGCTTTTATTTGTTGTGCAGAAATATATGTCGAAGATCCTGACAGACCACGACCAGCAGGTATTTGCTTATCTTTATGACGGGCTGAATATGCCTTGCGACGTGCTGGAGTATCTGGTAGAATATTGTGTGCAGACCGGTCACACGAGCACGCGCTATATCGAGACGGTAGGCCTCGACTGGGCAGATTCGGGGATCAGGGAGGTGGAAGCCGCAAAAGAGCGCACCAGATCCTTTGAGAAAAACAGGGAAGAGAGCGGACGCAAAAAAGCAGTGCGCCGCAGCAAGTTCGGCGTGACACGGGATACGGATTACAACACGGTATTCAATGATAAGAGCAATGCGGTATTTGAACAGGTCGTAAAGAAGCTGGAACAGAATTTCTGACCGGCATAACTGCGGCGGCGGAGCAGCGATGGCATTAAGCAGAGAACAGCACAATCGAATTATGCGGGTATATCAGGACAGGCGCATCGCACATGCGGCAGAACGGGACGCGCGTCTGTCGGAGCTTGAGCTGCATGTTCCGGCGTATGCGGAGCTTACCGCACAGCAGGCGGCGCTTCGTATGGAGGAAGCCAGACTTCGTCTGAAAAAGGATATGAAGGCTGCGGAAACGCTTTCCGCGAAGATCCGGGAGCTGGAGCTTGAAAAAAAGCGGATCCTTTCTGAAAAGGGGTATCCGGATGACTATACGGAGCTTGGGTATACCTGTCCGCTCTGCAGGGATACGGGCTATGTGAACCATGAAAAATGCGGATGCCATAAAAAGCTGATCTCGGAAATCATTTACCGGAAAGAAGCGGGCATTCCGGAGGCGTTCAGCAGAGACACCTTTGAGACCTTTGATATCGGGGTGTTTGATGATACGGAACCGATCGAGAGCCTGAGAAGAAAGATCGGAAGGTCGGTGACGCAGCGGGCATATATGACCACGGTCGAGCAGATCTGCCGCGCCTATGCGGAGGATTTTCCGGAAAAAGGCGGAAACCTTCTTCTGTGCGGACAGACCGGAACCGGCAAGACCTTTCTTTCAAGCTGTATTGCCGCGGAGGTGATCGGGCAGTGCTGTCAGGTCCTCTATGTCAGGGCGGGCGATTTCTTTGACCGGCTTGCGCGGGAGAGCTTTGAGCGCTCACAGGGCGAGGGCGGTTCGCAGACGGATGCTGCGTTTACCTGCGATCTTCTGATCCTGGATGACCTCGGGACGGAGCGCAGGACCGATTTTACGCTTTCCAAACTGTTTTCACTGATCAATGACCGTCTGCTCCACGACAGGGCGACGATCATTTCGACGAATTTAGACGGAAACCAGCTGACCTCGGCATACGGGGAGCGGCTTACATCCAGACTTGCAAATTACACAGTCATTCCGTTTTACGGAAAAGATCTGCGTTTAAAATAGGAGGATCGCTGATGGCGGCAGAAGAAAAAGAACTTTCAAGACCGGGTGCGCAGGAGATGTTCAACGCGCCGATCGGGCATCTGGGACTGATTCCTTTAAAGGGATGCGAAGCGCTTGCGGAGCAGATCGATGATTACCTGATCAGGTGGAGAAATGAAAGAGAAACAGCGGGACTGAATGACGGTCACTTTCTCGGCTATCCGAAGGGCAGCTATGTGGTAAAGACGGATTGTCCGCGTTTTGGATCGGGAGAGGGAAAGGGTGTGATCAAGTCGTCCGTGCGCGGTGATGATCTTTATTTTCTGTCCGATGTGACCAATAATTCCCTGACCTATACGGTAGCCGGTGAGACCAATCATTATTCGCCGGACGACCATTTCGCGGATCTTAAACGCCTGATCGCGGCTTCTGCCGGAAGAGCGAAGCGCATGACCGTTATCATGCCGTTTTTATATGAAGGGCGTGTCAGCAAGAGAGATGGCAGAGAGTCGCTTGACTGCGCCCAGATGCTGCAGGAGCTCGTGGATATGGGCGTGACCAATATCCTGACCTTTGAGGCGCATGAGCCGCGTGTGCAGAATGCGATTCCGCTGAATGAGTTTGAGACGATCTCTCCGGCGTACCAGTATATCAAGGCGCTGCTTGGCGCGGTAGATGATCTTGACGTGGATGCGGAGCACATGATGGTGATAAGCCCTGACGAGGGCGGAATGGGCAGAGCGATCTTTTTCGCAAACCTGCTCGGCCTCGATATGGGTATGTTCTATAAGCGCAAGGATTATACGAAGTTTATAAACGGTGTGAATCCTGTCGTTGCGCACGAATTTCTGGGCGCTTCCGTAGAGGGAAAAGATGTCGTGATCGTGGATGACATGATCTCGTCCGGAGACCGCATGGTCGAGGTGGCAAGAGAGCTTAAGCGCCGTAAGGCGCGCAGGGTGTTCGGATGCGCGGCGTTTGGCCTGTTTACAGGCGGCTTCAGCGCGTTTGACCGTGCGCATGACGAAGGAGCACTGGATCTTTTGTTTACGACCAATATGATCTACCAGAAGCCGGAGCTTCTGGAACGGAGCTGGTATGTCAATGTGGATATGGCAAAATATATCGCGCTTCTGATCGACTGCCTGAATCATGACCATTCGCTGACGAGCCTTCTCAGTCCCGTTGAACGAGTAAATGCAAAACTGGAAGAGTACAGATGCAGGAGAAACGCTTCCAAAACCGAATAACACTTTTTACGTTTGCACTCACGATACTTGTTATCTGGGTGCATTCCGTTAATCTGGAGCCGGAAATGCTTGAGGGAGCGGGACTTTTTGTGCCGCGGGGAAACGCGCTGTATGCCGCGATGCTTTCTGCGGAACGCTTTCTTACAAACGCGCTCGGACAGATGGCGGTTCCCGGATTTTTTATTGTGAGCGGCTATTTGTTTTTCCGAAATGCGCCGCAGCGGTTTTCGGCTCTCTGGATCGTCAGAAAATGGAGAAGCAGGCTGTTTTCGGTTCTGCTTCCTTATCTTGTCTGGAATGGGATCTATTATCTGGGACGGATCCTTCTTGGGTCGTTTGCCGGAGGCGGAGACGTTTTTTTGCGCCTTCAGGAGGCGCTTTCGCAGATGGACGGGCAGGATGTGTTTTCTGCCTTGTTTCTTTATGCGTATAATCCGGTTTTCTGGTATCTGAAGCAGCTTCTGGTTCTTTTTCTTCTGACACCGTTTCTGTGGCTTCTTCTGAAAAGGCGTGTCATCGGGGCGGTAATGCTCCCTGCCTTTCTTTTTATGGCGGGCTTCTGGAGCCGCATTCCGGTACATCCCGTTAATGAAGATGCGCTGTTTTATTTTGCTGCCGGCGCTTATGCCGCGCTCAGTGCGGGCGCGTGCAGAACAGAGCTCCCGGACCGCAGCAAAAAAGACGCTTACGATCGTTTTGCAAAACGGGGAGACGCTGCGATTCCTGTGGTTCTGACCGCGCTGTTCCTCATTTCCGCTTTCTGCTATGCGCTTTCTGCCGGCCATTCCCGACTGCTTCCGCTGCGTTTCCGTTCGGGAGAATTCCTGACGCTCTTTCTGGTGCTTACGCGCGCTTTGTTTACCGCGGCGGCATACGCCGCTCTGCGGTTTCTGTCCGAGAGAGAGCCGGTGCATGAAAAGAACGGCAGGCTGCGCGCTTTTCTGGAGCGGGACAGCCTGCCTGGATTTATGCATATTAATTTTTTTATTTATGCCACGCATTATATTCCGGTGCGGGCTGTTAACAGGTTTATGCTTTCCGTACTGCCGGCGCTTTCGGGAAGTGCCAAAGATGCTGTGCCGGCATCCGCGGCAGGCGGTGCGGGAATGCTCTTTTCTGAAGTGCTTTTGTTCCTTGTCTACCTGCTTCTCCCCATACTCTGCACGGCGCTTGCCTTTGCTGCAAGCCTTATGCTGAAACGGCTTCTTCCGCCTGTCTGGCGCGTGCTTTCAGGCGGCCGGTAGCGCCGGCGGGAGATGGAATCCGGTGCCTGTTTTTATCCGGAAAACGCTTACGGCGCGATCCAGCGTCCCGTTGCTCCGCAGGGGAGTACAAGACCTGAGGCGCTTACCGGAAGCCCGATCTCCTCTGCCTCCACCCGTCCGCCGAAGCGGTTTTTAAAAGCAAGGTTCAGCATGTAGCTGAGCACGGCGGGCTGAAGGCCCGTGGTATAGGAGTTGATGATCACAAACAGCGGTGTGTCGGAGATCACTTTGGCGCAAAGCTCGATGAACGGATAGATGCTCTCTTCGATCTTCCAGATCTCACCTTTCGGTCCGCGCCCGTAGGACGGCGGATCCATGATGATGGCATCGTAATGGTTTCCGCGCCTGATCTCCCGCTCGACAAATTTTCCGCAGTCGTCGACAAGCCAGCGGACAGGGGCTTCTGCAAGACCTGAGGAAGCGGCGTTTTCTTTTGCCCATCCGACCATTCCCTTTGAGGCGTCAACGTGTGTGACGGAGGCGCCGGCAGAAAGCGCTGCCAGCGTGGCGCCGCCGGTATAGGCGAACAGGTTGAGCACTTTCGGCGCGTGCCCTGTCCCGCGGATCCGCGCGGCGATCATGCCGGCAGAAAAGTCCCAGTTCACGGCCTGCTCGGGAAATACGCCCGTGTGCTTGAAGGCAAACGGCTTTAAGTGGAACCTGAGTGAACCGTCTCCGCCCGCACTGCCGGCAGAGGTGCTTTCCGGCAGCGCATAGGAGATCTCCCATTCATCGGGAAGGTCAAAAAACTCCCATTCTCCGCCGCCCTTCTGCGAGCGGTGGTAGTGTGCGTTCGGCCGTCTCCATCCGGGAAGCGCGCGCTCCGTATTCCAGATCACCTGGGGATCCGGACGGACGAGCTCATAGCCGCCCCAGCGTTCCAGTTTTTCTCCCCGGGAGGTGTCGAGCACCTCATAATCTTTCCATCTGTCAGCAATCCACATGATCTTCTCTCTTTTCTGATTGTATTTCCAACATTATAGCATCGAAGAGCGGACCGAACAATGACCGTTTTTGTAAACAATTTGAAAGTTTTTCTTTCTTGTTAAATAAGAAGACTTAAGTTATACTAATACACGGATGAATCAGCCCCGGAAAAGAAGGCTTGGCTGAGGTCAATTTGGCAGGGAGAGAAAATGATGAAAAAGACGCTTAAAACCCTCATAATTGCGGCAGGATTTGCGGTGATGGGCGCAATGACCGCGGCTGCGGCAAACGGCTGGGTGCAGGAAAACGGGCAGTGGGTCTATTACGATCAGGACAGCAAGGTTTACAACGAATGGAAACAGAGCGCTGACGGAAACTGGTACTACCTTGGAAACAACGGCTACATGTCCGTAAATTCCTTTGTGGACGGAGACGAGAGATTTGTGGGCTCCGACGGCAGGATGGTCGTGAACGCATGGCGCCAGATCAATTCGAAGTGGTATTATTTCGACAGCAACGGAAGACTGAGCCGCAGCCGTGCAAAGCAGATCGACGGATCCTGGTATTATTTTGATGATGACGGCAGCATGCAGACCGGCTGGGTCGAGGACGACGATAATTATTATTACTATGATACCTCGAGCGGAAAGCGTCTGACGAATACCTGGAAGCGCCTTGAGCCGGTTGAGGATGCGGAGGACGACGAGGAGGGCGGTCCGCAGGAAACGGACGGCACCTATTGGTTCTATTTCCAGTCGAGCGGAAAGGCTGCCGCGGCATCCGGAAGCGGTAATTATAAGGAACTTACGATCAACGGAAACCGTTACTGCTTTGACTGGTACGGCCGTATGATGACCGGCTGGGTAAAGCTTGACGACAAGACGCCGGTGATCGCGGGATACAAGTACTTTAACGATACCGAATCGATCGGCACCTACGGAGCCGCGCATGTCGGCTGGCTTTCCGCCTATGCGCCGGAGGATGAGACGGGCTTCAGCTCCGATGTGGAGTGGTATTATTTCGACTCAAAGGGAACGCCGACCTACGGCACGAATATCTCCGACAGCGATGATGATGAAACGCTTCAGGCAAAGTTTAAGAAGCTTCAGAAAAACGGAAAGACGCAGACCTATCTCTTCAATGAATACGGAAATCCGGTATATGGCCTGAGAAAGGTAAAGAAATCGGGCGGAGACGTGACCTCGATGTATTTCGGCACGAAGCAGGAAAGCTGCCTGCAGCTCGGCGATAAGAACATCACGGATGCGGACGGTGTGACTTCCCAGTTCTTCTTTGATACCAGAGGCTACGGCGCCACAGGCGTGAAGAACGGAAAGCTCTATTATATGGGCAAGCTTCAGAAGGCAGAGGATGACAGCTACGCGTATTTCACGGTGAACGGCAAGACCTATCTCGTGAACCGCAGCGGACAGGTGAAGAAGAATTATAATAAGAACAAAGATGCGGACGAGGTAGATTACCGTTCAAATGCGAACGGCGAGAGAGACGGCGGTACGGCATCGGAGAGCGAGCTTCTTGAGCCTGCGTTTGTCACCTCGGAGAACTGATCTCTCACCTGCAATTATGTACTAAAAAAAATACAAGATACATAACGGACGAATTTCAAAAGCGCTTGCATCGCAGGCGCTTTTGTGCTATTCTTAGCAGGCTGTGAATTGATAGCGTAGAGGCGTAAGGTTGCCATGCGGCGCAAATACATAAGCGCGCATGGGTTTTTACGCGGAGCGAATGTCAAGACAAATGTTGGCGACAAGTCACTGTACCAAATTGAGCTCCGGTTATACCGGATAGCGGGGTGCAGCGTTTCGGGGAAGACCCGGGACACACCCGACACCGTGTACAGTCACCACTTGTCGTACTGAAGCAGGAACAAAGTACGAATAGGAGGCGACTTTTTTTATGGCAAATCAGATTATGAGAATTACGCTTAAGGCGTACGATCACCAGTTGGTTGATCAGTCAGCAGCAAAAATCGTGGAGAACTGCAAGAAGACCGGTTCTCAGGTAAGCGGTCCGGTACCGCTTCCGACAAAGAGAGAGATCGTTACGATCCTCCGTGCGGTTCATAAGTATAAGGACAGCCGCGAGCAGTTCGAGCAGAGAACCCACAAGAGACTGATCGATGTGATCAACCCGGGTCCGAAGACGATGGAGTCTTTACAGAGACTGGATATGCCGGCAGGCGTATACATCGACGTTCAGATGAAGAACGAGAACGGCAAGAGCGCACCGAAGAAGCAGCTCATCACGAGACCGGCAGCAAAGAAGCCGGCGGCAAAGAAACCGGCCAGAAAGCCAGCTCCGAAGAAGGAGAACGCTGAGGCTTAAGCCGAACCAAAGAGGCAATAACCCGGAAACGGGATTGCATTTATAAAAAGAAAGCACCTTTCACCCTGTTAAGGGGTGCGCTGGTCTTTCATGAACGCAAAAGCGTTCCGCTGTAGATTAAACAAGGAGGAAACAAACTACATGAAGAAAGCAATTCTTGCTACAAAGGTCGGAATGACGCAGATTTTCGCTGAGAGCGGAGAGCTTGTTCCGGTAACTGTTCTTCTGGCGGGACCCTGTGTTGTAACGCAGGTAAAGACGGAAGAGACTGACGGCTACAATGCTGTTCAGGTTGGTTTCTCTGATATGAGAGAGAAGCTGTCCAACAAGCCGGAGAAAGGTCATTTTGACAAGGCGGGCGTATCTGTTAAGAGATACCTTCGCGAGTTCAAGTTTGAGAATGCGGCTGATTACAAGGTTAAGGACGAGATCAAGGCTGACATCTTTGAGGTAGGCGACAAGGTTGACGCGACGGCTATCACAAAGGGCAAGGGCTTCCAGGGTGCGGTTAAGCGTCTTGGCCAGCACAGAGGTCCGATGAAGCACGGTTCCAAGTTCCATCGTCATCAGGGTTCCAACGGATCCGCTACGACACCGGGACGCGTGTTCAAGGGCAAGGGAATGCCGGGTCACATGGGCTCCGTTCAGAGAACGATCGAGAACCTTGAGGTGATTAAGGTCGATGCAGAAAACAATCTGCTGTTGGTTAAGGGCTCCGTTCCGGGACCGAAGAAGTCCCTTATAACCATCAAAGAGACCGTTAAGGTATCAAAGTAATTTGGTGGAAAGGGAAAGGAGGAAACTTAAATGGCGAATGTATCTGTATTTGACATGCAGGGTAAAGAAGTAGGCAAGATGGAGTTAAACGACGCTGTATTCGGCGTTGAGGTTAACGAAAATCTCGTACATATGGCTGTTGTTGCTCAGCTCGCAAATATGCGTCAGGGCACACAGAAGGCAAAGACCAGATCTGAAGTATCCGGCGGCGGAAGAAAGCCGTGGAGACAGAAGGGAACCGGACACGCAAGACAGGGTTCTATCAGAGCTCCGCAGTGGAAGGGCGGCGGCGTTGTATTCGCGCCGGTACCGAGAGATTATTCCGTATCCATGAACAAGAAAGAGAAGAGAGCTGCGCTTAAGTCCGCTCTTACGAGCCGCGTAGAGGCAGGCAAGCTCATCGTTCTTGACGAGCTGAAGCTCGAGGCGATCAAGACCAAGGCTTTTGCAGAGGTGCTTTCCGCACTGAAGCTTGACAAGGCGCTTGTGATCCTTGATGAGCTGGATCAGAATGTAATCCTTTCAGCACGCAACATCCCGGACGTAAAGACGACTCAGGTCAACACGCTTAACGTTTACGATGTTATGAAGTACAGCACCGTAGTTGTTACGAAGAAGGCAGTTTCGAACATCGAGGAGGTATACGCATAATGGCAGCGATCAATTATTATGACGTTATTCTGAAGCCGGTCGTATCCGAGACTTCCATGAACGCAATGGCTCAGAAGAAATACACCTTCCTTGTAGCGCCTGAGGCAACCAAGACCCAGGTTAAGGAAGCGGTAGAGAGAATGTTCCCGGGCACCAAGGTTGCATCGGTTAATACGATGAACAGACCGGGTAAGGATAAGAGACGCGGAATGATCATCGGCAAGACCGCAAAGACCAAGAAAGCGATCGTTACCCTTACGAAGGAGTCCAAGGACATCGAGGTATTCCAGGGCCTGTAAGCCCCGGAAATTATGCAGACAAGTACTGCGACAATAAACTATAAAAGGAGAAAACAGAAGTCATGGGTATTAAGACATATAAGGCTTATACACCTTCCAGAAGAAATATGACTGGTTCCGACTTTGCTGAGGTTACAAAGACCACCCCGGAGAAGTCCCTTCTTGCAGGCAAGAAGAAGACCGCGGGCCGCAATAACCAGGGCAAGATCACCGTTAGACATCACGGCGGCGGAAACAGACAGAAATACAGAATCATCGATTTCAAGAGAAATTCAAAGGACGGCATTCCGGCAAAGGTAGTCGGCATCGAGTATGATCCGAACCGTTCCGCAAACATCGCGCTCATCTGCTATGAGGATGGTGAGAAGGCATATATCCTTGCACCGGCAGGCCTTACGGATGGCATGAAGGTTATGAGCGGCGAGCAGGCCGAGGCTAGAGTGGGCAACTGCCTTCCGCTTTCCAGGGTTCCGGTAGGTGCGAACGTGCACAACGTTGAGTTGCTTCCGGGCAAGGGCGGACAGATGGTTCGTTCCGCAGGAAACTCCGCACAGCTTATGGCAAAGGAAGGCGGCTATGCAACGCTGAGACTTCCGTCAGGCGAGATGCGCATGGTTCCGATCGAGTGCCGCGCAACCATCGGTGTTGTAGGCAACGGCGAGCACAACCTGATCAACTATGGTAAGGCAGGCCGTAAGAGAAACATGGGCTGGAGACCGACCGTACGCGGTTCTGTTATGAACCCGAACGATCACCCGCACGGTGGTGGTGAAGGTAAGGCTCCGATCGGACGCTCAGGTCCGTGCACGCCTTGGGGCAAGCCGGCTCTGGGACTGAAGACCAGAAAGAAGAAAAAGGCTTCCAATAAGCTGATCGTAAGAAGACGCGACGGCAGAGCCATCAAATAATACAGGAGGATAAAGAAATATGGCAAATCGTTCATTAAAAAAGGGACCATTCGCAGACGCATCCCTGCTTAAGAAAGTAGACGCGATGAACGCTGCAGGACAGAAGTCGGTTATCAAGACCTGGTCACGCCGTTCTACTATCTTCCCGCAGATGGTAGGCCACACGATCGCGGTACATGACGGAAGAAAGCATGTGCCGGTATATGTAACCGAGGACATGGTTGGACATAAGCTCGGAGAGTTCGTTGCTACGAGAACCTTCAGAGGTCACGGCAAGGACGAGAAGAAGTCCGGCGTAAGATAAGATTAGCGGAAGGAGGAATCTACTATGGCAAAGGGACATAGATCACAAATTAAAAGAGAAAGAAATGCCGTTAAGGATACCAGACCGAGCGCTAAGCTTTCATACGCAAGAGTTTCGGTTCAGAAGGCATGCTTCGTACTGGATGCAATCAGAGGCAAGGACCTCGATTCTGCACTCGGTATCGTAACCTACAACCCAAGATATGCTTCATCCTTAGTTAAGAAGTTACTTGAATCCGCAGCAGCAAATGCGGAGAACAACAACGGAATGGACAGGGAAAACCTTTATGTAGCAGCCTGCTACGCAGACAAGGGCCCGACCATGAAGAGAGTACAGCCGAGAGCACAGGGCAGAGCGTACCGCATTGAGAAGCGCACAAGCCACATCACGGTTATTCTTGACGAGAAGAAGTAAGGAGGAAAGCATGGGACAGAAAGTTAACCCACACGGCCTTAGAGTCGGTGTTATCAAAGACTGGGATTCCAAGTGGTTCGCAGAGGGCAAGAACTTTGCGGATGACCTGGTTGAAGACTATAATCTTAGAAAGTTCCTTAAGAAGAAGCTCGAGCCGGCAGGTATCTCCAAGATCGAGATCGAGAGAACCGCTGACCGCGTTCGCGTGATCATCTACACCGCAAAGCCGGGCGTTGTAATCGGCAAGGGCGGCGCAGAGATCGACAAGCTTAAGGCAGAAGTACAGAAGCTTACGGCGAAGAAGCTCTTTGTTGATATCAAAGAGATCAAGAGACCGGACAGAGACGCTCAGCTCGTTGCGGAAAGCATTGCGCAGCAGCTTGAGAACCGTGCTTCCTTCAGACGCGCTCTGAAGCAGGCAATGCAGAGAACCATGAAGGCCGGCGCGCTCGGCATCAAGGCTTCCGTAGCAGGAAGACTTGGCGGTGCTGATATCGCGCGTACCGAGTTCTATTCCGAGGGAACCATTCCGCTTCAGACCCTCAGAGCCGACATCGACTACGGCTTCGCTGAGGCAGATACGACCTACGGAAAGCTTGGTATCAAGGTTTGGATCTACAAGGGAGAGGTACTTCCGCAGAAGAAACAGGAAGGGAGCGATAAATAATCATGTTAATGCCAAAGAGAACAAAATATCGTAAGCAGCAGCGTGGTTCCATGAAGGGCGCAGCTTCCCGCGGCAACAAGATTGCATACGGAGAGTTCGGCCTTGTCGCTACCGAGCCGTGCTGGCTGAAAGCCAACCAGATCGAGGCAGCCCGTGTTGCCATGACCCGTTACATCAAGCGTGGCGGTAAAGTCTGGATCAAAGTATTCCCGGACAAGCCTGTTACCTCGAAGCCGATCGGCGTTCGTATGGGATCAGGAAAGGGCGCTGTTGAATTTTATGTAGCAGTTGTTAAGCCGGGCCGCGTTATGTTCGAGATCGCAGGCGTTCCGGAAGAGACGGCAAGAGAGGCGTTACGTCTTGCAATGCATAAGTTACCGCTTACATGCAAGATTGCTTCCAAGGCAGAATTAGAAGGCGGTGATAACAGTGAAAACTAAGAAGTATGTAGAAGAGCTCAAGGCGAAGGATGCAGCAGCACTCCACGAGGATCTTGTGGCTGCTAAGAAGGAACTGTTCAACTTAAGATTCCAGAATGCGACCAACCAGTTGGATAACACTGCAAGAATTACCGAGGTTCGCAAGAATATTGCGAGAATTCAGACTGTTATTACTGAGAAGTCCAAAGCAAACTAAACCGGAAGAAAGGAGAACATTACCGTGGAAAGAAATTTGAGAAAAACGCGTACCGGCAAGGTAGTCAGCAATAAGATGGATAAAACCATTACTGTTGCTATCGAGGATAATGTTAAGCATCCTTTGATCGGTAAGATTGTAAAGAAAACTTACACGCTTAAGGCGCACGACGAGAACAACGAGTGCGGCGAGGGCGATACCGTAGAAGTTATGGAAACAAGACCTCTCTCCAAGACGAAGAGATGGAGACTTGTAAAGGTTGTTGAGAAGGCAAAATAAGCGGAAAGGAAGAATTTTACTATGGTACAGCAGGAAACCAGACTTAAGGTCGCTGATAATACCGGAGCAAAAGAACTTCTTTGCATCCGTGTTATGGGCGGCTCAACAAGAAGATATGCGCGCATCGGCGATGTGATCGTTGCTTCTGTTAAAGACGCAACACCGGGCGGCGTTGTAAAGAAGGGCGACGTTGTTAAGGCAGTCGTAGTCCGCACGGTTCAGAAGACGCGCCGTCAGAACGGATCCTACATCCGTTTCGACGAGAATGCGGCAGTTATCATCAAAGACGACAAGACCCCGAGAGGAACACGTATTTTCGGGCCGGTTGCAAGAGAGCTTCGTGATCATCAGTTCATGAAGATCGTCTCCCTCGCACCGGAAGTATTATAAGGAGGTGCCCTCATGCGTAAGATTAAAAAAGACGACATGGTCAGAGTAATCGCAGGTAAGGATAAGGGCAGGGACGGCAAGGTGCTTTCCGTTGACACGAAGAACAACAAGGTTCTCGTTGAGGGATGCAACATGATTACCAAGCACCAGAAGCCTGCAGCCGGAAATCCGCAGGGCGGCATCATCAAGAAGGAGAGCCCGCTTGACATTTCCAACGTTATGCTTCTCGTTGACGGTCAGCCTACGAGAGTCGGCTTCAAGGTAGAAGACGGCAAGAAGGTTCGTGTGGCAAAGAAGACCGGCAAGGTGATCGCATAAACGAAAGGAGGAAAAGACTGTGGCCAGATTAAAAGAAATCTACAATTCCGAGATTAAGGATGCCATGATCAAGAAGTTCGGATACAAGAACGTCATGGAAGTTCCGAAGCTCGAGAAAATCGTCATCAACATGGGTGTTGGTGAAGCAAAAGATAATGCCAAGGTTTTGGACTCTGCGGTAAGAGACCTGGAGATCATCTCCGGCCAGCATGCCGTAACCACCAAGGCAAGAAAGTCAGTTGCTAACTTCAAAATCCGTGAGGGTATGCCGATCGGATGTAAGGTAACGCTGCGCGGCGAGAAGATGTACGATTTTGCAGACCGCCTCATCAACCTTGCGCTTCCGCGTGTACGTGACTTCAGAGGCGTAAACCCGAACGCGTTCGACGGCAGAGGCAACTACGCTCTTGGTATCAAAGAGCAGCTCATCTTCCCGGAGATCGAGTATGATAAGGTTGACAAGACCAGAGGAATGGATATCATTTTCGTAACTACCGCGAAGACCGACGAAGAGGCAAAGGAACTGCTGACGCTGTTCAACATGCCGTTTGCGAAATAAGGGAGGAACTTATAATGGCTAAAACTTCTATGAAGATTAAGCAGCAGCGTCCTGCCAAGTTCTCCACCAGAGAGTACAACAGATGCAGAATCTGCGGAAGACCGCATGCTTACTTAAGAAAGTACGGCATCTGCCGTATCTGCTTCAGAGAGCTCGCTTACAAGGGCGAGATCCCGGGCGTAAGAAAAGCGAGCTGGTGATATGCGGGTCTGGCTAGCTGAACCCGAAGGGTGAAAGCGTTGCCATGACACGCAATCGTTCTGCCGCCGCCCGCAGGGCCAAGGCAGAACTACATCTGGCTTTAAAGCGCAAGTCAGATGTTACCGCTCCGGTGAGCTGATGAACTGCCGCCGCCCGCAGGGCCAAGGCAGAACTACAAATACAAACTACAAGAAAGGATATCGTATATACATACGGAAAGGTACAATAACTATGGCTATGAGTGATCCTATTGCAGATATGCTTACGAGAATTCGTAATGCAAACATGCGCAAGCATGCAACCGTTGACGTTCCGTCATCCAAGATGAAACTGGCGATTGCCGACATTCTTGTAAACGAAGGCTACGTAGAGAAGTACGAGCTCGTTGACAACGGAAACTTCAAGGATATCAGAATTACCCTTAAGTACACCGCTGACAAGTCCACGAGAATTCTCTCCGGTCTTAAGCGCATTTCCAAGCCGGGTCTTCGTGTATATGCCGGCAAGGAAAATATGCCGCAGGTGCTGAACGGACTTGGAACCGCTATCGTTTCCACAAACGTTGGTGTGATCACCGATAAGGAAGCACGCAAGAGAGGCGTGGGCGGAGAAGTTCTCTGCTTTATCTGGTAATCAATATATCTGAAAACAGCCGGCCGGAATGCGGTCGGCCGACAATTTAAGAAGGAGGAACAAAAGCATGTCACGTATTGGCAAGCAGCCGGTAGTAGTTCCGGCAGGCGTAACCGTTACGATCGCGGACGGAAACGTTGTGACAGTAAAGGGCCCGAAGGGCGAGCTGTGCAGAGAGTTTGCACATGAGCTCACCATCGAGCAGAAGGACGGACACATCGAGGTAACCCGTCCGAATGATCTCAAGAGAATTAAGGCGCTTCACGGCCTTACAAGAACGCTCATCCACAACATGGTTACGGGTGTTACCGAGGGATACCAGAAGGTTCTCGAGGTAAACGGCGTTGGTTACAGAGCAGCAAAGCAGGGCAAGAAGCTCACGCTCAACCTGGGTTATTCCCATCCTGTTGAGATGGAAGATCCGGACGGCATCGAGACCGTTTGCGAGGGTCAGAACAAGATCATCGTAAAGGGTATTTCCAAGGAAAAAGTTGGACAGTATGCAGCCGAGATCAGAACAAAGAGACCGCCGGAGCCTTACAAGGGCAAGGGTATCAAGTATGATACCGAGGTCATCAGACGCAAGGTCGGCAAGACAGGTAAGAAGTAATCTAAGGAGAGTGTAAAGATGATTAACAAAAAGTCAAAGAGCGAAATTCGCGAGAAAAAGCACGCAAGACTTCGTAATCGTATCTCAGGAACTGCTGAGAGACCGCGTCTTTGCGTATTCAGAAGTAATAATCATATGTATGCTCAGATTATTGACGACACTGTCGGAAACACCCTCTGCGCAGCATCCACGCTTGATGCTGATGCGAAGAAGGAGCTTGAGTACACCGACAACGTTGAGGCAGCGGCATATGTAGGTAAGGTAATTGCAAAGAAAGCGCTTGACAAGGGCATCAAGGAAGTTGTCTTTGACAGAGGCGGTTTCATTTATCACGGTAAAGTCAAGGCGCTTGCAGACGCAGCACGCGAAGCCGGACTGGAATTCTAAGGGGAGGAGAGAGTAATGAAGCGTAATATTATTGATCCGAAATCATTAGAATTGAACGACAAGGTAGTTGCGATCAAGCGTGTATCGAAGACCGTTAAGGGCGGACGTACCATGAGATTTTCCGCACTTGTTGTTGTAGGTGACGGAAATGGTCACGTTGGCGCTGGTCTTGGAAAGGCAGCCGAGGTTCCGGAAGCGATCCGCAAGGGCAAGGAAGCTGCTACGAAGAACCTGATGGAGGTTCCGAGAGACAAGAACAACTCCATACCGCACGATTTCACTGGAAGATTTGGAAGCGCGGTAGTGCTTCTTAAGAGAGCTCCGGAAGGTACCGGCGTTATCGCCGGCGGCCCGGCACGTTCCGTGCTTGAGCTTGCAGGCGTAAAGAACATCCGTACCAAGGCGCTTGGCTCCAACAACAAGGTAAACTGCGTACTTGCAACCCTTGAGGCGCTGAAGTCCATGAGAACTCCGGCAGAGGTCGCTGCTTTAAGAGGCAAGACCGTGGAAGAGATTTTTAATTAATAGGAGGAGGAAGAGATGGCAGATAAGAAATTAAAGGTAACTCTTGTTAAGTCTCCTATTGGTGCAGTTCCGAAGAACAAGAAGACCGTAGCAGCGCTGGGACTTCGTAAGATTAATTCCGTGAACGAGCTTCCCGACAACAATGCGGTAAGAGGCATGCTCCGGCAGGTTCAGCACATGGTTAAAGTCGAAGAGCTTTAATTAAGGAGGTTAATGATGGAATTATCAAACTTAAAACCGGCTGCTGGCTCTAAGCACAGCAATAATTTCAGAAAAGGCCGTGGCCACGGTTCAGGAAACGGTAAGACCGCAGGTTACGGACACAAGGGTCAGAAGGCGCGTTCAGGCGCTCCGAGACCTGGTTTCGAAGGCGGCCAGATGCCTCTTTACAGAAGACTTCCGAAGAGAGGCTTCACGAACAGAAACAGAGTTGAGTATGTTGGCATCAACGTATCCGTACTTGAGAGATTTGAGGACGGCGCGGTTGTAGATGTACAGACGCTCATCGACAACAAGATCGTTAGGGACTTAAAGGACGGCGTAAAGATCCTTGGTAACGGCGAGCTCAAGAAGAAGCTTACCGTAAAGGCAAATGGGTTTACAGAGACTGCAAAGAGCAAGATCGAGGCTGCTGGCGGAACCTGCGAGGTGATCTAATATGTGGAAACTGCTGAAGAATGCATGGAAAGTAACGGAAGTCCGGAAAAAGCTGATTTTTACCTTCATGATGCTGGTAGTGATCAGATTTGGTTCGGTACTGCCGATTCCGGGGGTCAACACCTCCTACTTCGATACGCTTTTAAACAATTTAAGCGGAACAGATGCATTCGGATGGTTTAACGCAATGACCGGTGGATCCTTTACGGATCTGTCGGTATTTGCGCTTAGTATTACTCCTTACATCACTTCATCGATCATCATGCAGCTCCTAACCATCGCCATTCCGGCGCTGGAGCAGCTGCAGAAGGACGGTGAAGAGGGACGGAAGAAGATCCAGGAGTACACGCGTTATCTGACGGTGGCGCTTGCACTGATCCAGTCCTCCGCCATGGCGATCGGCTTCGGCGGACAGGGTATGCTCTATACCTTCAATGTATGGAATGTGATCGTCTGCATCGTTACCATGACCGCAGGCTCAGCACTGCTCATGTGGATCGGCGAGCGGATCACAGAGAGAGGAATCGGAAACGGTATCTCGATCGTGCTGCTCTTCAACATCATCTCATCCCTGCCGGATGATCTGGCGACCCTGTTTACGGTCTTCATTCAGGGAAAGAATGTAGCCGTTACGGTTGTCATCGTTCTGATCATTCTTGCATGTATCGCAGCCATGGTGGTTTATACCATCGTGCTCAACGATGCAACGAGAAAGATCCCGGTACAGTATTCGAGAAAGGTGCAGGGCAGCCGCGTCGGCAGCGGAACGAGCATTCCGCTCAAGGTAAACACCGCCGGCGTTATCCCGGTGATCTTTGCTTCTTCCATAATGTCCATGCCGGTTGTGATCGCAAGCTTCCTGAATGTGGACTATTCCACGATTGGCGGAAAGATCCTTCTGATGCTCAATTCGAGCTCCTGGGTAAATCCGGCTTATCCGTGGGCGAGCGTGGGACTTGTCCTTTATATTGTACTTGTCATTCTGTTCGCATATTTCTATACGTCCATTACCTTCAACCCGCTTGAGGTTGCAAACAACATGAAGAAAAACGGCGGCTTTATTCCCGGCATCAGACCGGGCAAGCCGACGAGTGACTATCTGAACCGCATCTTAAGCTACATCATCTTTATCGGTGCGGTGGGACTTACGATCGTCTGCGTGATTCCGATCGTGATCTCAGGACTGTTCGGCGTAGGCCATCTGTCCTTCATGGGTACTTCGCTCATCATTATCGTAGGCGTTGTGCTCGAGACCATCAAGCAGGTGGAATCACAGCTTCTGGTTCGTAACTACAAGGGCTTCTTAAATGACTAAAGGTCAGGGAGAATGAGATGAAAATCATAATGCTGGGAGCACCCGGAGCAGGTAAGGGAACACAGGCAATCAACATAGCAAAGGAATATGATATCCCCCACGTAAGTACAGGGGATATCTTCCGTGCTAATATTAAAAACGGAACCGAGCTTGGAAAGGCTGCCAAGGAATACATGGACGCCGGAAAGCTTGTGCCGGACGAGATCACGATCGGCATGCTGCTTGACCGCATCTCCGAAGAGGACTGCAAAAACGGTTATGTACTTGACGGTTTTCCGAGAACCATTCCGCAGGCGGAAAGCCTGAAGGATGCGCTCACAAAGCGCGGTGAGAAGATCGACTTTGCAGTCGATATCGAGGTTCCGGATACGGAGATCACGGCGCGCATGACAGGCAGAAGAAGCTGCCCGAAGTGCGGCGCGACCTATCACATTAAGTTCAATCCGACAAAACAGGAAGGCGTATGCGACGAATGCGGCGGAGAGCTCGTACAAAGAGCTGATGACAAGCCGGAGACCGTTGAAAAGCGTCTTCATGTATATCATGAGCAGACACAGCCGCTCATCGATTTCTATGAGAAGGAAGGCGTGCTCTGCACCATTGACGGTACGGTAGCGCCGAAGGACGTGTTCAAGGCGATCACGGAGGTTCTCAGCTAAGATGATTACGATTAAGTCGGAACATGAGATTCAGCTGATGCGCGAGGCGGGACAGTGTCTCGCGCGCGTTCATGCTGAGGTCGCAGATGCGATCAGGCCGGGAATGACGACCTTTGATGTGGATCATATCTGCGAGAAAACGATCCGCAGTCTCGGATGTATTCCTTCCTTTAAAGGATATGAGGGATTTCCGGCGGCGGCATGCGTATCAGTCAACGAGGAAGTCGTACACGGCATCCCGAGCAAACACAAATATCTGGAAGAGGGCGATATCGTATCGGTTGATACGGGCGTCATCTGGAAGGGCTGGCAGTCCGACGCGGCAAGAACGCACGCGGTCGGAAAGATATCACAGGAAGCGCAGGATCTCATCGACAGAACGAGAGGAAGCTTCTTTGCAGGTATCAAGGCGGCTACCGAGGGCGGACATGTCAATGACATCGGGCGCGCGGTCGAGGATTACATTCTTCCGTTCGGCTATGGAATTGTTGAAGATCTTGTGGGACACGGCATCGGCCGTGAACTGCATGAGGAGCCGGAGGTTCCGAATTTCACCTGCAGGAGTCGCGGCATCAAGCTTCGCAAGAACATGACGATCGCGGTTGAGCCGATGATCAACATCGGTACCTGGCAGGTCAGGGTACTTGACAATGGCTGGACATTTGTGAGCGCGGACGGTTCCCTGTCAGCGCATTATGAAAACACGATACTGATCACGGAGGGAGAGCCGGAGGTTCTGTCCCTTCTTCCGGAAGAGAAGAAACTGTATCATGTCAGATAAATGAGCGTAAGGAGGTCACGATGTCTAAGGCTGACGTAATCGAACTGGAAGGCACGGTTGTGGAAAAGCTGCCAAACGCAATGTTTCAGGTAGAGCTTGAAAACGGCCATCAGGTGCTTGCACACATCAGCGGTAAGCTCCGCATGAACTATATCAGAATTCTTCCGGGTGATAAGGTAACGCTGGAGATGAGCCCGTATGACTTGTCAAAAGCCCGCATCATCTGGAGAGATAAGTAATAATAGAAACATTTTCCTGTACAGAGGCAGGAAAGAGACAGAAAACGGCTTGCATTATATGGATTTATCTGCTATAATGCTTTAGCAACTCTGTCCAGAGGACTGTCCTTTGGGCATATCTTTTTGCCTTTAGGACAAGGAGGAAAGGAGATTGATATGAAAGTAAGATCTTCAGTAAAACCTATATGCGAAAAGTGTAAGGTTATCAAGAGAAAAGGGGTTATCAGAATTATCTGCGAAAACCCGAAGCACAAACAGAGACAAGGTTAATCAGGAGGTAGAACATGGCTCGTATTGCAGGTGTCGATCTTCCCAGAGAGAAGCGCGTAGAAATCGGACTTACCTATATTTATGGTATCGGTCTTTCTTCATCCCAGCGCATTCTGAAGGAAGCAGGCGTGAATCCGGATACTCGTGTAAAGGATCTGACTGATGACGAGGTTAAGAGACTGGCAGAAATCATTTCCGAGTCCCAGGTTGTTGAGGGTGATCTCAGAAGAGAGATCGCTATGAACATCAAGAGACTTCAGGAGATCGGATGCTATCGCGGAATCCGTCACAGAAAGGGTCTTCCTGTTCGTGGTCAGAAGACAAAGACCAACGCAAGAACACGTAAGGGTCCGAAGAAGACAGTCGCAAACAAGAAGAAGTAAGGTTTTGTTCTTTAACATGGATTTGCATGTTTTAAAAACAGTAACCGCAGTATGAAAAAAAGAAAGTAGGTTAGTTTGATATGGCAAAGAAAGTGTCAGCAGGCGCTAAGAAGGTAGTTAAAAAGCGCGTAAAGAAAAACGTTGAACACGGACAGGCACACATCCAGTCATCCTTCAACAACACAATCGTTACGTTGACGGATGCACAGGGCAATGCTTTATCATGGGCAAGTGCCGGTGGTCTGGGATTTAGAGGTTCAAGGAAATCTACTCCGTACGCAGCTCAGATGGCTGCAGAAACTGCCACTAAGGCAGCTCTCGTGCATGGTTTAAAGAGCGTTGATGTTATGGTAAAGGGACCGGGTTCGGGCCGTGAGGCTGCGATCCGTGCACTGCAGGCTGCAGGCCTTCAGGTTACCAGCATCAAAGATGTAACGCCGGTACCGCATAACGGATGCCGTCCGCCGAAGCGCAGAAGAGTTTAATTAGGAGGTTTAACATGGCAGTAGATAGAGTTCCTGTTCTTAAAAGATGCAGATCCCTTGGACTGGATCCTGTATTCCTTGGAATTGATAAAAAGTCTAAAAGAGAGTCAAGAAGAACCGGAAAGAAGCTCTCCGAGTACGGCCTGCAGCTTCGTGAGAAGCAGAAGGCAAAGTTCATCTATGGTGTACTTGAGAAGCCGTTCCGTAACTACTATGCTGAGGCAGTCCGCATGGACGGTCAGACCGGTGAGAACCTGATGACCATGCTTGAGCAGAGGCTTGACAACGTAATCTTCCGTCTTGGCTGGGCTCGTACCAGAAAGGAAGCAAGACAGATCGTTGACCACAAGCACGTGCTGGTAAACGGCAAGCAGGTCAACATTCCGTCCTACCTGATCAAGGCCGGAGACAGCATTGAGATCAAAGAGAAGCATAAGACAGCTCAGAGATATAAGGATGTTCTTGAGGTAACCGGCAGCCGTATGGTTCCGGCATGGCTCACATCCGATAAGGAAAACCTGAAGGCAACCGTAAATGCTCTTCCGAAGAGAGAAGAGATCGATGTTCCGGTTGACGAGATGCTTATTGTCGAGCTGTATTCAAAATAATGCGCATTGCGCATTATTTTGTACGCTCCGACACCTATGCTCTGGTATCAGGGCAGCATTAGGAAAGGAGTGCATAAAGTGTTTGATTTTGAAAAGCCAAATATCGAGATTGTAGAGATTTCCGATGACAAGAAGAGCGGCAAGTTTGTCTGCGAACCGCTTGAGAGAGGCTACGGTATTACGCTTGGCAACTCACTGAGACGCATCATGCTTTCTTCTCTTCCGGGTACGGCAGTAAGCCGTATCAAGATCGACGGCGTTCTGCATGAATTCTCCTCGATCCCGGGCGTTAAGGAAGATGTGACTGAGATCATCATGAACATCAAAGAGCTTGCCATCAAGAACCATGGCACTGACATGGCTCCGAAGACGGCATATATCGACTTCGAAGGCGAAGGTGTGGTAAGAGGCTCTGACATTCAGGTTGACAGCGATATCGAAATCATGAACCCGGATCAGGTGATTGCAACCCTGAGCGGTCCGGATGCAAAGCTCAATATGGAGCTTACCATTGTTAACGGACGCGGCTATGCGGGCGCAGATAAGAACAAGGGAGAGGATCTTCCGATCGGATGCATTGCAATCGACTCGATCTTCACTCCGGTTGAGCGCGTAAACATGAATGTTGAGAATACGCGTGTAGGCCAGCAGACCGACTTTGACAAGCTCACACTGGATGTATATACCAATGGAACCCTTGCGCCGGATGAGGCAGTCAGCCTTGCGGCAAAGGTGCTCAGCGAGCATCTGAACCTCTTCATCGATCTTTCCGAGAACGCAAAGACCGCAGAGGTCATGATCGAGAAGGAAGATGATGAGAAGGGCAAGGTACTTGAGATGAATATCGACGAGCTGGAGCTTTCCGTTCGTTCTTATAACTGTCTCAAGAGAGCCGGTATCAATACCGTTGAAGAGCTCTGCTCGAAGACGCCTGACGATATGATGAAGGTAAGAAATCTCGGCCGCAAGTCACTTGAGGAAGTGCTTGCAAAGCTTAAGGATCTCGGACTTTCCCTCAATACGGGCGAAGAAGCATAAATATTAAAAGAATAATGGCATCCCGCTTCTTTACTTTGAGGCGGGATGGACACGAAAAACCGACCGCAGGCAAGATGAGCCTCCGGCGGGGTTCGGAGTCCTACTGATAAGACCACAGGCACAATAGGAGGATATACCACAATGGCAAAGTACAGAAAGTTAGGAAAGACCTCTTCCCAGAGAAAGGCTCTTTTAAGAAACCAGATCACCGCTCTGTTATATCATGGCAAGATCGTTACGACCGAGGCAAGAGCCAAGGAAATCCGTAAGCAGGCAGAGGGCCTCATCGCTCTCGCTGTTAAGGAGAAGGATAACTTCGAAGAGGTTACCGTTAAGGCCAAGGTTGCACGCAAGGATGCCGAGGGCAAGCGTGTGAAGGAAGTCAAGGAAGTAAACGGCAAGCAGAAGAAGGTTACCGTTTATGATGAAGTTGACAAGACCATCAAGAAGGACAAGCCGTCCAGACTGCATGCAAGACGTAAGATGCTCTCCGTTCTCTATGATGTAACGGAAGTTCCGGCAGAGGCTGCAGGAAAGAAGAGAAATACAAAGCAGGCTGATATCGTGGGCAAGCTCTTCGACGAGTACGCTCCGAAGTATGCTTCCCGTAACGGCGGATACACCCGTATCGTAAAGATCGGACCGCGTAAGGGTGATGCTGCGATGGAAGTTCTCATCGAGCTGGTATAACGAAAAAGATCAAAACGCCGCAAAGGTCGCCCATGGGCTTCCGGAAGCGGCGTTTTTCTGTAATCTGAAATAAGATTTCGAAAGGTGAGAACCGTGAAAAATATAAGCTTTATGCAGGATGAGGAGGGTCTGCAGTACGTAACACACGAATTTCCTCCGCTGTATGATCAAGACTCTGAAATCCTGATTCTGGGTTCGATTCCTTCACCCAAATCACGTGAGCAGGGCTTCTATTACGGACATCCGCAAAACCGTTTCTGGAAGGTGATGGCAGCTGTTCTCGGGGAGCTGATGCCTGAGGATATCGCGCAGAAAAAAGAAATGCTTTTGCACCATCATATCGCACTCTGGGATGTTCTTGCAGAATGCCGGATCAGGGGCGCTGCTGATGGGAGTATCCGGGATGCCGTGCCGAATGATATCGCTTCTCTGCTGATAAAGACAAAGATCAGACGGATCTATACGACGGGAGCGACTGCACAAAAACTCTACGAAAAGCTTGTATATCCGACTGCGGGTATTGCGGCGGTGAGACTGCCGTCCACCTCTCCGGCGAACTGTGCAGTCGGGTTTGAGCGCTTATGTGAGGCATACCGGCAGATTACAGAGAACAGCTGAAACAAAACGGAAAGCCTGCTGACCCCAGATGACAGGCGATTCACAAAAAGGAGCAGATGATGAGATTTGAAGAATTTAAAAAGCTTGTAAAACAGGACCGCAGTTACCGCAGATTTGATGAAAGCATGAAGCTGTCGGAGGACAAGCTTGCAGAGCTGATCGGACTTGTCAGATACTGTCCGTCTACAGCAAATTCACAGGCACTGAAATTCATGCCTGTATACACTGAGAAGGGATGCGCTGCAGTATTTGAGACGCTTGGCTGGGCTGCTGCACTCCCTGAGTGGAATGGTCCGGCAGAAGGAGAACGTCCGGGAGGGTATATCATTGTACTCTGTGACAGAGAGCTTGCGGAGAAAAAACCTGTGGATACCGGCATCTGTGCACAGACGATCATGCTTGGAGCCGCTGCACTCGGGTACGGTGGGTGTATGCTGGCAAATATCAGACGAAAAGAACTTATGGAGGCGCTTTTGATTGATCCGGAGCGCTTTTCCGTCGAACTTGTTTTAGCGCTCGGAAAACCGGCAGAAACAGTGCAGATCGTTGATCTGCCGGAAGTCGGAAGCGTAAAATATTACCGTGATGCAGAGGGCAGGCATTATGTCCCGAAGCGCGGTCTCGAAGAACTTATCGTAAAAAGCGACCGGAATTAAGAATCGGTCGCTTGCTATTTTTATCAGGGAGTTTTCAGCAGAAATGCCATGTATAGCGGAAGCGTCAGGAGTTTATCTGCTCTGCCAATGTTGTAATCCCCCAGTTTGATCGCGCTGCTGACATGGTATTTTTCCGGATGATTTAAAATCGTTTTCGTGCTTTTGATATTGCCGTTGGATGCTTTTACTTCTACGGGAGTGCATGCACCCTTATACCGGATTACAAAATCCACCTCCAGTCCGCTGTCTTTACGGAAATAATACAGTTTTCTGCCCATTTTACCGAAGATATCAGCAACCAGATTTTCAAAAATAGCGCCTTTATAGCCGAAGAGATTTCCTTTGAGGATATCATACTGAGTTCCGTCTTCCAGCATGCTGACAAACAGTCCACAGTCTCGCATATATACTTTAAATACATTTTTCTCTGCGTTTCCATCCAACGGCAGCTCTGTGATTGAAAGGTTATAGCTTCTGATAATGATGCCGGCATCTTCTATCCATTGGAGACTTCCTTCAAATTTAGATCCGGTGGCGCCTTTCTCTATTAGAGAGTATTGGAATTTTTTATTTTCCTTGCTGAGCTGTTTCGGGATAGACTGAAAACATTCCCTTATGCGGGATTTATCTTTTTTTTCTGCATATTTAACCATATCATCTTCATAAGAATGAATGATATCGCGCTGAATCTGCAGTACGTGATTCATTTGTCTGGTATTTATGAATGCCTGAACACAGTCTGGCATTCCACCCACCACAACATACTGCAGGAGCAGTTCCTTCAAGCGGTTATGCAATGCTTCCGGAACGGGCGTTTCGTTATCCAGATGCTGCTGGAGCAGACTGATGATCGTATCCGGGATGCCGTTTGCCCAAAGAAATTCTTCAAAATCGAGCGGATACATATCCATGATGCTTTCCGATCCAACAGGGACAGAACGGGGATCTTTGCCATATCCGCTTACACCAAGCAGTGACCCGGTGCAGATCACATCATAGCGCCCGTCAATTCTGAAAAATTTCAAGGCTGTTCGTGCTTCCGGACATTCCTGAATTTCGTCCAGAACAAGAACAGTCTTCCCGCTTTCAAATACTGCGCTGTTTCCCAACAAAGCAGATAGCAGCATTACAATGTTATCCACATCAAGAGAGCCAGCGAAGACAGAAGCGTAATTTGGGTTTTCAAAAAAATTAAGATAGACGACATGCTTATAGTTTTTTTCGGCAAAGTCAAGCACAGAAAAAGTCTTCCCGCATTGACGGCAGCCTTTGATGATCAGAGGCTTATGATCAGGTGTATTCTTCCAATCGATCAATTGTTGCTCTATTTTTCTTTTCAGCATAACCAGAAACCTCCTCGTTGATAATTTAAGTATAAATGAAGTGCAAAATTTTTTCAAACGACTTTTTTCAAAAATTGTAGTTTTTTCAAGGGACTTTTTTGCAAAATTGCAGTTTTTTCAAGGGACTTTTCAGAAGAACTGCAGTTTTTTTGTAGTAGTTGCAGTGGTCAAGTAAAGCAGACACGAAAAATGCAGCAGTCTATAAAGCAGATACGAAAAATGATTTTGACTTTTATAGGGCGAAACTGTATACTTAGACCGATATGAAGATCATAGATGCAGCACATGTCTTTTTCGACTATGTGCGAAGAGATGAAAATGATAATATTGAAGAAGTAAGCCATGCCCTCCGCGATCTGAACCTGACGATCGAAAAGGGCAGTTTTGTGTGTATTCTCGGACACAACGGCTCCGGAAAATCCACGTTTGCAAAGCTTCTGAACGGATTAAACCTGCCGAAGGACGGGGAGGTGTTCGTGGCGGGTATGCCGACCTCGGATGAATCGAAGCTTCTTGAGATCAGAGAGGCGGCGGGAATGGTATTTCAGAACCCGGACAATCAGATCATCGCAAATGTTGTGGAAGAGGACGTGGGATTTGGTCCGGAAAATATCGGTGTGCCTACGGAGGAGATCTGGCGCCGCGTCGAGGCTTCGCTTTCGGCGGTCGGCATGCTTTCTTACCGGATGAAGTCTCCGAACCGCCTGTCCGGCGGTCAGAAGCAGCGCGTGGCAATTGCGGGCGTTATGGCGATGAAGCCGGCTTGCATTATCCTCGATGAGCCGACAGCGATGCTCGATCCCAACGGCCGAAAAGACGTGATGCGTACCGTGCATGAATTAAATGAGCGGGACGGCATTACCATTGTCCACATCACGCACTATATGGAAGAGGCTGTCGATGCCGACCGCATTGTCGTCATGGATGGCGGCAGGGTCGTCATGGACGGAACGCCGCGGGAGATCTTTTCCCAGGTAGAGGAGCTTAAGGCATTGTCATTATGCGTTCCGCAGGTGACGGAGCTTGCTTATGAGCTGAAATGCGCCGGACTTCCGCTTCCGGACGGTATTCTCACGAGGGAGGAGCTTGTAAAAGAGCTGATGCCGCTGATCTCGGGCACATCATCCGCAGAGGATGGAGGTGACGGCAAATGATAAGAGACATTACCATTGGACAGTATTACCCTGTCGATTCGCCGATTCACCGTCTGGATCCGCGCGTAAAGCTTGCCGGAACCATGGTTTTCCTGATCTCGCTGTTCGCGGCATCGGGCATCGTGGCCTATGCGATCGCGACCGTAGTACTGTTTGCACTGATCAGACTGAGCCGTGTTCCGTTTAAATTTATCACCAAGGGCCTTAAGACGATTCTGATTCTCCTGATCATTTCCGTCTCCTTTAACCTGTTTCTGACAGACGGTACGCCGATCGTGACGTTCGGCTTTCTGAAGATTACCTGGGAAGGGCTGTCGCTGGCTTTTTTCATGGCTGTGAGGCTTGTGTATCTTGTGATCGCTTCCTCGCTGATGACGCTGACCACGACGCCGAACCAGCTTACGGACGGCCTTGAAAAGGGTCTTGGATTTTTGAAGCGTTTTTCGATTCCTGTCCATGAGATCTCGATGATGATGTCGATCGCACTTCGCTTTATTCCGATTTTGATCGAAGAGACGGACAAGATCATGAAGGCACAGACAGCAAGAGGCGCTGATTTTGAGAGCGGGAATATCATTGAACGCGCAAAGGCGATGGTGCCGATCCTTGTGCCGCTTTTTATCTCGGCATTCCGGCGGGCATCCGATCTTGCGATGGCAATGGAAGCGCGCTGCTATCACGGCGGAGAGGGCAGAACGAAGATGAAGCCCCTGCATTATGAAAAGCGGGATAAGCTCGCGTACTGGCTGATGCTGATCTATTTCCTGCTGATGCTTGCGACGCGGTTTCTGCCTTTTTAAAGAGGAACAATATGAGTATTCGATGTGAAAAGCTGACGCATATCTATCAGCAGGGGACGGCGATGCAGTCCTACGCGCTCAGGGATATCAGCTTTGAAATAGAAGACGGTGAGTTCATCGGACTCATCGGACATACGGGATCGGGAAAATCCACGCTGATCCAGCATCTCAATGGTCTTATGCGTCCGAGCTCCGGGACGGTTTATTTTAACGGAGAGGACATCTTTGCCGAGGGGTATGATCTCCGGGCATTGAGAGGCAGGGTCGGGCTTGTGTTCCAGTATCCGGAATACCAGCTTTTTGAGGCTGACGTGCTTTCGGACGTCAAATACGGACCGAAAAATATGGGGCTTACGGACGCTGAAGCAGAGGAGCGCGCAAAAGAGGCGCTTAAGCTTTCCGGACTGTCGGAGGAATTTTATGAGAGAAGTCCGTTTGAGCTTTCCGGCGGACAAAAGCGGAGAGCTGCGATCGCAGGCGTGCTCGCGATGCGCCCGCAGGTACTGATCCTTGACGAACCGACGGCAGGACTTGACCCGAAGGGACGGGACGAGATTCTTGAGACGGTTTCTGAGCTTCATAAAAAACAGCATACGACGATCCTCCTGGTGTCGCACAGCATGGAGGATATTGCACAGTACGCAGACAGGCTGCTCGTGCTCAATGAGGGAAATCTGTGCTATTTTGACAGACCGAAGCGTGTGTTCCAGTATTACAGAGAGCTTGAACGGATGGGACTTTCCGCGCCGCAGATCACCTATCTGATGCACGAGCTGAAGGATGAGGGCGCCGATGTGGATACAAGCATCGGAACAGTTGCGGAGGCAAAAGACGCAATTCTTGCTTTGTATGAAAAGAAGCAGGCTGGCAGAAAGAAGCAGGTAAATTGAGAAGAATAAAACTGACTGTCGCTTATGACGGCACAAATTATAATGGATGGCAGGTGCAGCCGAACGGCAGCACGATCGAGGGAAAGCTGACAGAGGCGGTTTCAGCGCTGACGGGAGAAACGATACAGCTGATCGGAGCGAGCCGTACGGACGCGGGTGTACATGCGCTGGGAAACGTGGCGGTATTTGATACGATGTCGCAGATTCCGGGAGAGAAATTTGCGCTTGCGATCAACCAGCGGCTGCCGGAGGATATCCGGATCATGAAATCATGCGAATGTCCCGCGGACTGGCATCCGAGGAAAGTAAAAAGCACCAAGACCTATGAGTACCGGGTATATAACGAACGCATTGAGAATCCCATGCAGCGGCTTTATGCGCATCATTGTCACTTTGCGCTCAGCCTCGGGGATATGCGCGCGGCGGCGGAGTATCTGATCGGAGAACACGATTTTACGAGTTTTGCAAATCCGGCATCACAGGTGCTGAAGGAGGGCGGTTCGGCTGTCCGGGAGATCTACGACATTACGATCCTCGTGGAACACAGCAGAAGACCTGCATGCGGCGGCATGCCGGAACCGGAGGCTGCAGAAGAGGAGCACCAGCGCGGCTATTACGGGATGATCACGATCAAGATCAGCGGAAGCGGCTTCCTCTACAATATGGTACGGATCATCGCGGGCACCCTGCTCGGCGTGGGAAGCGGTCTCTATGAGCCGTCAAAGGTCAGAGAGATGCTGGAGGGAAGGAACCGGCAGCTTGCAGGCCCTACGGCAGAGGCAAAGGGACTGACGCTTGTGAAGCTGGAATGCTCATAAAAAAATACTTGAAAAGCGCTTTGCGCGGAACTATACTGAAAATACAACATAGAGGGGAGCTGACTGAAGTCGGCTGAGAGGAAACTGACTGGTTTCGACCCATAACCTGATTTGGATAATGCCAACGTAGGGAAGATACCGGAGAAATAAGTGGAGATACCTGCGGGTATCTCCTTTTGTGATGCAGAAGGCTTTTCATATGGCAAAGCGCTTTGCGTCGGCAGACCCGATCATTTTTATGAAGGAGGAAGAGAATGATGCATGATGACAACAGAGTTAGAAAGCTGGCGGCAGCAGGGCTTCTGACAGCCGTGGCGGTTGCAGGGAGTACACTGAGTGTTCCGGTCCTGGGAAGTAAATGCGCGCCCGTCCAGCACATGGTAAATATTTTCTCAGCAGTTCTGCTGGGGCCGTTCTGGGGCGTGGGGATCGCCTTCTGCGCAAGCCTTCTGCGCAATCTTCTGGGGCTTGGAAGCCTGCTTGCTTTTCCGGGGAGCATGATCGGAGCGCTCTGCTGCGGTCTTGTATATGCAAAATGGAAAAAGCTCGCGCAGGCCTGTACGGCTGAGGCGCTTGGCACGGGCGTGCTGGGCGGGTTTTTCGCCTATCCTGTGGCGAAGCTGTTTATGGGACTTGAGCCGGCAGGCTTCACCGTATATATGCTGCCGTTTTTTATCTCGACGGCGGCGGGAAGCCTGATTGCATTTGCGGTTCTGGGCATCCTTGAACAGAGCCGTGTGCTCGGAAGGCTGCGCGTATGAGAGAGGGAAGCGTGAAGGTACACTGCATCACCAATCCGGTGACGATGCAGGATACGGCAAATATACTGCTTGCGGCAGGCGGAAGCGCGATCATGGCGCAGGCGGCGGATGAAGTGGAAGAAATCACGGAGAAATGCAGCGCGCTTCTGCTGAACACAGGCGTGCCGGATCCCGAAAGGCTGGAGGCCTGCCTTCTTGCCGGGCGCAGAGCCAATGTGCTGCAGAAGCCGGTCGTGCTCGATCCGGTTGGCGCGGGCGCGGGATGGTATCGCCGGGAGGCAGTCGGGAAACTTCTGAAAGAGATCAAATTTTCCATTATCCGCTGCAATCAGGCGGAAGCAGAGACGCTGTTAAGCATCTGCAAAGACAGAGAAGCGAAGACAGCTGAAGCAGACAGAAGGCATGACAGCAAACAGGCGGCATTTTACGGTGTGGAGAGCGATGCGTCTTATTCCGGCGACGGACTGAAGGAACTTGCGAAGGAGCTTGCACGTGAGCTTTCCTGCACTGTCTTTGTCAGCGGAAGCACGGATGTGATCTCGGATGGGAGCTGTGCAGAAATGATTTCAGGCGGCGATCCGCGTATGAAACGCGTCACGGGAGGAGGCTGTATGCTTTCCGCGCTCTGTGCACTGTTCTGCGGAGCAGGATTTCCTCCCTATGAGGCAGCGGCTGCCGCAGGCAGGCTGTGGAAAAGAACCGCGGAAGAAGCGGGACTTCGGACGGGTGAAAACGGTGGCATGGGGCGTTTCCGCATGGAGCTTTTTAATGCGCTGGATCTGCTGTGCAGAAAAGGGCTGGAAAAAGCGGCAAAAGAAACAAAAAAGCGGATATGCGCTGAACAGCTTCGGCTCTATGCAGTGACGGACAGGCGCTGGCTGCATCCGGGAGAGACGCTGGAGAGCGTTGTGGAGGAGCTCGTTTTAAATGGTGTAAGCTGTGTTCAGCTTCGGGAAAAGAAGCTGCCGGATAAGTTGATGCTTGAGGAAGCGCGCAGGCTTCACGAGGTCTGCGCCCGGTACGGGGTTCCGCTTATCATCAATGACAGAGCCGACATCGCGCGCCTTTCGGGGGCAGACGGCGTGCATGTCGGTACATCAGATATGGGCGTCCGGGAGGCGCGGCGGTATCTTGGTGATAAGTTCATTATCGGCGCGAGTGTACATACGGTGGAGGAAGCGCTTCTGGCAGAGGCAGCAGGTGCGGATTATCTTGGCTGCGGGGCTGTGTTTGGCACGGACAGCAAATCGGATGCTTCAAAGCTTCCGGAAGGCATGCTCAGTAAAATATGCAGGGCTGTAAAGATACCTGTCGTTGCGATCGGTGGCATTAATGAAGAAAATATTGCGGCGCTTTCGGGCAGGGGAGCCGCGGGTGCGGCAGTGATCAGCGCACTATTTGCTGCAGAAGAAAAAGCGCATGCCGCCAGAAAACTGAGAGCGGCTGTGTCAGAATGGAGAAGAGAGCAGATGAAAACGGCACTTAGCATAGCGGGAAGCGACTGCAGCGGCGGCGCAGGCATCCAGGCGGATATCAAAACCATGACCGCGCTGGGGGTCTATGCGATGACCGCGATCACCGCACTGACGGCGCAGAATACGACCGGCGTCTTTGATACGGTCGAGGTAACCAAGGAATTTCTCTGTGCACAGCTTGACTGTATATTTCAGGATATACCTCCGGATGCGGTTAAGATCGGGATGATGCCCTCGGGGGAGCTGATGAGGGTGACGGCAGAACGGCTGCGGCATTACGGAGCGCGGCATATCGTCCTCGATCCGGTCATGATATCGACCAGCGGGTGCCGGCTGATGCAGGCGGATGCGGAAGCGGTGCTTTGTGATGAGCTGATTCCGCTTGCGGAGCTGGTTACACCGAATATCCCGGAAGCGGAGGCTCTGACCGGCCTGAAAATCTGCACTCCGGCTGATATGGAGGAGGCGGCACGTACGATCAGCACACGATACAGATGCAGCGTACTTTTAAAGGGAGGACATTGCGTAAATGACGCAAATGATCTTCTGTGCCGCGGGGGACAGCTTACGTGGATCCGGGGAGAACGCATTGACAATCCGAACACGCACGGAACCGGATGCACGCTGTCAAGCGCGATCACCGCGGAGCTCGCCCTGGGATATCCGCTGGAGGAGGCGGTAAGAAGGGCAAAGGAATATCTTTCAGACGCGCTCAGAGACGGGCTTGATCTCGGAAAGGGAGCGGGACCGATGAACCATGCCTGCAGAATCAGGCAGAATAAATAAAGCGCATATATTGACAGAAGAGGAATAAGACGGGAGGAAGAGATATGCACGAAACATGGACGACACAGATGGATGCCGCGAAGAAAGGGATTGCCACAAAAGAAATGAAGAGGGTGGCGGAAAAGGAGCATATGGAGCTTTCGCGCCTGATGCAGCTCATGGCGGAAGGAAAGGCTGTTATTCCGGCAAATAAGAACCACAAATGCCTGGAACCCGAAGGAATCGGAAGCATGCTCCGGACAAAGATCAATGTGAACCTCGGGATCTCCAGGGATGTAAAAAATTATGATGAGGAGCTTGAAAAAGTGATGAGCGCCGTAAACCTCGGAGCCGAATCCATCATGGATCTGTCGAGCCATGGGGATACAAAGCCGTTTCGCAGAAAACTGACCGCCGAGTGCCCGGCGATCATCGGAACCGTGCCGGTCTACGACAGTGTGATCCACTATCAGCGGGATCTGGGAGAGCTTACGGCAAAGGACTTTATTGATGTTGTGCGCCTGCATGCGGAGGACGGCGTGGATTTCGTAACGCTGCACTGCGGCATTACCAGAAAGACGATCGAGCAGATCAGAAAACATAAAAGAAAGATGAATATCGTAAGCCGCGGCGGAAGCCTTGTATTTGCCTGGATGTGCATGACGGGAGAGGAAAATCCTTTCTATGAATATTATGATGAGATACTCGATATCTGCGAAGAGCACGATGTTACGATCTCGCTCGGGGATGCCTGCAGGCCGGGCTGCCTTGCGGATGCAACGGACGTATGCCAGATCGAGGAGCTCGTACGGCTCGGAGAGCTTACAAAGCGTGCATGGGCGCATAATGTGCAGGTGATCGTGGAGGGGCCGGGGCATGTGCCGCTCGATCAGGTCGCCGCAAATATGAAAGTGCAGCAGAGCATCTGCATGGGAGCTCCGTTCTACGTGCTGGGGCCGCTTGTGACGGATATCGCGCCGGGCTATGATCATATTACAGCGGCGATTGGCGGAGCGGTTGCCGCGATGAACGGCGCGGCATTTCTGTGTTATGTGACACCCGCGGAGCATCTGGCGCTCCCGAATCTGGACGACGTGAAGCAGGGAATCATGGCCTCCCGGATTGCCGCGCATGCAGCGGATATCGCAAAGGGCATTCCCTGTGCGAGAGAGGCTGACGACCGGATGGCAGAGGCGAGGCAGAAGCTTGACTGGGATGCGCAGTTTGCCTGTGCGATCGATCCGGAAACGGCACGCGCGATCCGTGACAGCAGGAGACCTGAGGACGATCACAGCGACACCTGCAGCATGTGCGGCAAGTTCTGTGCGGTGCGCAGCATGAATAAGGCGCTCGCAGGAGATTACATCGATATTCTGTAAAATGGCATTGACAGGAAGCGATGGATTGCATATAATATAAAGGCTGTCTGTAAAGACGGCGTGAACAGTAGAAAAATGTCTTCACCAAAGCCCCGGTAGAAGCATTTGGAATGTAAAGTTAATAGGAGGTTAACCATGAACAGTTTTGTGGCAACACCGTCAACCATCGAGAGAAAATGGTATGTAGTTGACGCAACAGATAAGACCTTGGGACGCCTTGCTTCAGAAGTGGCTAAGGTGTTAAGAGGAAAGAACAAGCCGACCTATACTCCTCATATGGATTGCGGCGATTATGTAATCGTTGTAAATGCTGAGAAGTTCAAGGTAAGCGGCAAGAAGATGGATGATAAGGTATATTTCAGCCATTCTGATTATGTAGGCGGAGCAAAGTTCGTTACGCTGAAGGAAATGCTTGCAAAGCATCCGGAGCGCGTGATCGAAGGTGCTGTTAAGGGAATGCTGCCGAAGGGAGCGCTTGGCTCAAAGATGTACAAGAAGCTCTTCGTATATGCAGGACCGGATCACAAGCATGCGGCTCAGAAGCCGGAAGTGCTCACATTCTAATCGGAAGGAGGAAATAACAGATGTCAGAAGCAAGATATTACGGCACAGGCCGCAGAAAGAAATCCATCGCAAGAGTATATCTGGCACCGGGAACGGGCAAGATTACGATCAACAAGAAGGATATCAACGAGTATTTCGGACTTGAGACCCTCAAGGTTATTGTTCGTCAGCCGCTCGTTGCTACCGAGAATGACGGAAAGTTTGATGTCACTGTAAATGTTCGTGGCGGCGGTATCGCAGGTCAGGCAGGCGCAATCAGACACGGTATCTCAAGAGCTCTTCTTCAGGAGGATGCTGAGAACAGACCGGCGCTTAAGAAGGAAGGCTTCCTTACCCGTGATTCCCGTATGAAGGAGCGTAAGAAATACGGTCTCAAGAAGGCTCGTAAGGCTCCGCAGTTCTCTAAGAGATAACTTCATACAAGCATATATCAAAGACCCTGGAAATCCAATGGATTTCCGGGGTTTTTCTATGCCTGAAATTCTGACAGGAAAGCGGAATATAAAGCTTTAACTTTCGGGAAAAGAATAATGGGTTACAAATCTTGTAAAGCTTCTCACGGAAGGATAATCAAGCAGTTCCTTTAAGCTTACATAATAGATATTGCGTATCATCTGCTCTTTCAGCTGTATGATCGAAAAATTTCTGGTTTTCAGGGATCTTGCGATGGATTCGGAGGAAAAGCCTATCCCAAAGCCTGCCTCCGCCAGCCTTATGACGGTGTCGGACTGGCTTGTTTCGCACACTGCCTGCGGTGTAATGTGATAGCGCTCGAACCAGAGTGAAAGCTCATTGTAAAACGCGGAGGCAGTGGAGGGCATAATAACCCGTCTGCCGTTAAGCTCTTTCAGGGAGATCGGGTCTCCTGCCGCGATCGGATCGTTTGAAGAAGCAACGGCAACGTAGCGGTCGCTCATAATTTTCCGGAAAAACAGATCTTTATGCTGTTCCAGCTGTTCATCGGTGCCGAGGATAAAGGCGCAATGAATCTCGCGCTTTAAGAGCTTCTCTAGAAGGCGGGCGCTCCCGTCTATCTTCAGGTCAAAGCTGATTCCCGGAAAACGCTTCTGATAATCCTGCATGATCTGAAAAAGATTGAGATAACCGGCGATCCAGAGCATTCCAAGATGAATCGTTCCGGCCTGAAGCAGCTTGTGCTTATGCATTAATTCCTCAAGTTGCTGCGCTTCCCCCACGATACGCTGCGCATGAACAAGAAATTGTTCGCCGGCATTTGTGAGTGATACGGATTTGGAGTGACGGATGAGAAGCGGGACGTCCAGTTCTTTTTCAAGGCTCATGATCTGCTGGGAAAGAGAGGGCTGCGAAATAAACAGTTCGGCAGCCGCGGCAGAGATGCTTTGCTTTCTGGCAACTTCGATAAAATAGCGTAATTGTTGAAATTTCATGCCTGTTTCCTTATTCTTCCTGCTGTAAAAACGCAATGTTATAAAAAAAGCACAAATGTGAAATGTGATATAGGAAAAACCTATTGATTTAATAATATCTTGATATTTTACAAATGTCAATTTTGCAAATATATTAGTTGCAGCAAAAGCATGCCGCACGGCCCTGCAGGGCTATGCGGACACCTTTGGATAAAGGAGCAGGAGGAATTAAAAATGGCTGAAAAAGCAGCAAAAAGCAACAAGGATATTTTCTTTTTGATCTTATCCCTGGCAATCATTATCGGCTCAAGATTCGTGCCGGCTTTCGGAGGGCTTACCCCGGATGCCATCGCGGTACTGGGCGTATTTTTCGGGTCACTTGTCATGTGGATCACGATTTCCATAGACTGGCCCAGCCTGATCACGCTTATGGCGCTTGGAATGATTCCGGCGTTTGGTTTCTCAAAGACATTTGCGGGTGCATTTGGTAATACGACTGTCGCGTTCCTGATCTTTACGTTTATGCTGGTCTATCCGCTGGCTAAAACAAATTTTGTAAGACGCTGCACGGTATTGTTCATTACGAACCGTATAGCAAGTCGCGGGCCATGGTACTTCGTATGCTTCCTTTTCGCGGCTGTTACATTCATGGGACTGTTTGTTTCTCCTTCGGTTCTGTTCGTTGCATTTATGCCGTTCCTTGAAGACATCTTTAAAGTGCTCGGTGTGAAAAAGGGCGGTAAAACCGGAAATATGCTCATGATGGGTACAGCGTTCTGCATCAGCCTTTCTTCCGGAATGACGGCGATCGGGCACGTCTGGCCGACGATGGCGATCGGATATTACAATGCTGCCACCGGAAATGATGTCAATCAGTTCCAGTATATGGCAATGGGTATTCCGACCGGTATTATCCTGATCGTACTTCTGATCATTGTATTTAAGCTTTTCTATCGTCCTGATGATATCGGTGAGCTCAAGCCGCAGAAGGCAATGGGGCTGAAGGGCACCGTACCGAAGGCTGATCTCAGGGAGAAGCTGATCCTTGGAGTTGTGTTCCTTACGGTATTTTTATGGGTGGCGCCGAGCCTCTTAAAGGGCGCGTTCCCGGATCTGTATAAGACGATCAACGGCTGGTCAACTGCAATGCCGCCGCTTCTTGGCTGTATCATTCTTTTCATCACGAAGACTGACGGAGAGCGCATCCTTGATTTTAAGGAAGCTTCCACAAAGGGAATGCTCTGGGGCAGCGTGCTTATGACCGGAGCGGCAACATGGCTCGGCTCATGTCTTACGAATGAAGAGGTCGGCGTAAGTCTGTGGCTGACGGATACCTTATCTCCGCTCACGGCAGGACTTCCGGTCATCGGTCTGATCCTGTTCTTCATGACCTGGGCAGTGCTTGAGACGAATTTCTCATCGAATATCGTTACGACGACGGTCGTCAGCTCAGTCGCGTTGTCCGTTCTGACAGCGCTTCCGGCAGGCTCCGTTCATGTAGGCGCGGTTGTCTGCATGGTGGGTGTCAGCGCGGCGATCTGCAACATGACCCCTGCCGGCCAGAGTACGATCAATACGGTTGCGATCGGTTCGGGCTGGACGGATACAAAATCCATGTTTATCTGGGGCGGCATATTTGCAGTTATGGCAATTATGGTATTAAGCTTTATCTCTTATCCGCTTGGTTCGGTAGTGATCGGATAAACAGGCGGATGAACAGCAGAATGGAGGAACTGTAAATTGGAAAGAGCATTTACGTATGATGTGGTCGTTGCAGGCGGCGGTACGGCAGGCGTTGCGGCAGCTGCGGGCGCGGTAAAGACCGGTGCAAAAACGCTTCTGATCGAGCGGGAAGCCTATATGGGCGGCGAGGCAACACACGCAGGCGTCAGTGCATTTTGCGGATTTTATTCCTGCGGAAAAGATCCGATCCGCGTGGTAAGAGGCGTCGGGGATCTTGTGCTGGAGGAGCTTGGAAAGATCGGAAAAGGATATGATGATATCGTCTCCGCTTCCGGAAACCGGAATATCAATTTTCAGCCCGAATATCTCAAGTGCGCGCTGGATAACCTTATGGAGAAGGAAAATGTAGATGTCTTTCTGCATGCGGCTGTGACCGGAGCAGAGGTAAAGGACGGACGTATCAGAGAGCTGTACTGCATGGACGATGAAGGCGCGTTCACGGTGAAGGCATCCGCATTTGTGGATGCCACCGGAAACGCAGGTCTTGTCCGGATGGGCGGCGCGAAGGCTGTATGGGGAGGCAGCGTGCAGGCAGCGACCTTAACGTTTCGTATGAGCGGCGTTGATACTGCCTGTGATATGTCTCCCGCGGCGGTGGAAAAAGCGATTCTTCAGGCGAAAGCTGACGGCATACCGTATTTGACGAAGGAAAAGGGATTTATCCTGAAAAAAGAGGGATCCGATATCGTTGCGGTCCTTCTCCCGAGCGTCGTACCGACCGGTATCAGCGCAGAAGAAATGACGCGGATGGAGTTTGACACGCGCCGTCAGGTGCTTTATTATGTAGAAGCATTAAAGAAATATATGCATGGCATGGAGCTTGCGGAGCTGGCGGTTATAGGTCCGTCGTTGGGAATGCGCGAAACCTATAAGATGGCGGGCAGGGAGACAGTCCTTACGGATGATGTATTGTCCCGCAGAAAACGGGAAGACGGAATCGCGCGCGGCGGATGGAAACCGGAAATCCATAAAGACGTCAACAAAATGGGCACCTATATTGAGGTGGCGGAACGGAGTTATTTCGATATTCCGCTGGGAGCGATCCGATCAGCGAATCTTGACAACCTTTACGGAGCAGGCCGTATGATCTCGGCAGATGATACTGCGTTTGCAGCCGTGCGTGTAATGGGAACCTGCTTTGCAACAGGACACGCGGCAGGAGTGGCGGCGGCGCTTAACGCGCTTGCCGGAAAAGAGGACGCCGGAAGCGTTCGCGAGGCGCTTAAGAAACAGGGCGCGCTCGTATAAATGAAGCGGATGCCACCCGGACATCAGGTTTATGAGGAGAAAAGAGATGGAACTTTCAGAAATCAGAAAAGAAATTGACCGGATCGACACGCAGATGAAGGAGCTTTTTCTTCAGCGCATGGCGTGTGCGGAAAAGGTTGCCGAGGCAAAGATGAAAACAGGCGGGGACGTATTCGTGCCGTCGCGTGAGGATGAGATTATTGAAAAGCGTACGTCGGATGTGGAGAACGTAAAGGACGAATATACGGAGTTTTTGCGTCATCTGATGAGCGTGAGCCGCAGATACCAGTACGGAAAACTGACAGAGATGCAGGATGCGGTACTTGCAGAAGCGCTTTCAGACGATTTTAAGGGAGCGGATGAAACCGGTATGACCAGAATCAGCTTCCGGCTTGCGGACGGCGGCGTGAAGCTCAATCTGTTCATGAATGTGCTCCAGATGAACGGCATCGATATTGAATCGATGGAGCTAAGGAGTGAGGAAGGCGGTAAGACTGTGACGATGCTGCTCCGGGGCAGTATTAACGAGCCGGATATGCGCCGCGCACTTTGCCAGATCGGCAAAGAGGCAGAGGCGTTATCCATCATGTCGATCGAAGAATAAAACATGGAAGAGATATGGAAACATGCCGTCCTTCCGGAAAGGATGGACGGGAAATGGATCGCGGAATTTCTTATGAGCCTTGTGCTGCCGCTTCTGATTCTGCTGGTCCGTCCGATCGGACTGGATCTGAGGCAGAGCACGGTCGTGGCAGCGGTCGTGCTTGCGATCATATGGTGGAGTTCCGGAATTGTGAAAAAAATACCTGCGGCTGTGTTTCTGCTGGCGGCTTTTTTCCTGACCAGCGGAACAGGGTATAAAACGGTATTTGCTTTTCCTCTCTCTGAGACGTTTCCGATGCTGGTCATTACCTATCTGTTCAGCCGGGCGATCTCAAATGCAGGGATCATTGATAAGATATTCAGCCCTGTCCTGCAGAAAGTGGTCCATACGCCATTTGAATGTCTGCTTGCAGCGGTCGTCTCATTCTACCTGACGATGTATGTGATTCCGCAGCCGCTTGCAAGGCTGATCATCGTTGCGGCGGTATTTGACCGGTTTCTGAAAAAGGCCGGTGTGGATCAGGCATTATATTCGGCTATGATGTACGGGGTGTTCCTGTTCTATGCAGTCGTAAACATGTCTGCAAAGGATGCGGATATGATCATGAATCATGTAGCTGCTGACTTTGCCGGCGGAGCGATCACAAACGGCATGTGGATGAAGGCAATGTTTGTCCCCACGCTTTTCTGCTGCGTGCTGATCCTGCTCCTGTTTATGTGCATCTTTCACAGGCAGCTTGCAGGAAAGCGCATCCGGATCACAGATACCGGAAAAACGGAACCTTTTACGGCTGCGGAAAAGCAGGCGCTCATCATTGTTGTGATTACCGTTCTGCTCTGGGTAACGCAGGGCATTCATGGTATCAACAATACGCTGATCAGCCTGATCTCGACGATCCTGCTCTTTGGAATCGGAATCCTGCATAAGCGGGATCTGAATGCAATTGACGTTACGACCCTGATCTTTCTGACCGCGGCGTTTTCAATCGGCGGCGTCATGAAGGCCTGCGGGGCGGCAGATAAGGTCTTCGGGCTGCTTCAGGGAATTTTCCCGGCACAGCTGTCGCCGGCTTACTTCCTGATCATGGTGCTCGCTGCGATGCTGCTTCATATGGTGCTTGGCAGCAATACGACGACGCTTTCGGTCGTGGTACCGGGCATGATCCTGTTATGCGGAAATCTTGTGCCGCAGGAGGTGATCGTATATATCGCGATCGTAAGCGTATCGTTTCATGCGGTACTGCCGTTTCATTCGGTAAGTCTTATGATCGGCTCCTCAGACGGATATTTTCCGCCGGGATATGTCACAAGGCTGGGCGTTCCTCTTACGGCGCTTGTATATCTGTCGGTACTGCTTTTATTCCTGCCGTACTGGCATCTGATCGGACTATTGTAAATGATGAATAAGAGGATTTATGACGGGCTGGCGCGGTGAGCGTCAGCCTGTTTCATTATGTAAAAATATCGGGATTTCTGCTCTGAATTGACAGGCAACAGCATATAGTGAACATAGACAAATGCGCCTATGCTGTTTTTTATATAAGCATATTTGTCTAAAACAAACTTGATGTTTGCGCACATTTTGAATATAATATAAGCATAAATGGATGGTGATTATTATGAATGAAATGAAAAAATTGGCTGCAGAGCAAGAGTATCTTACACGTGAAGCTGCCGAACACGCCGGTATTTCGAAATTTAAGTTCTATAAATTTATACATGAGAATGAGTTGGAGCAGGTTGGGCGTGGGATCTATACATCCAGGGATACATGGATTGATGAACTGTATCTTTTTCATAAGAGGTGTCCACAGGCGGTGTTTTCCCATGATGAGGCGTTTTATCATTATGGATTATCGGAAAGAGAACCGGTGATTCATACCATGACAATTTATAGCGGTTATAATTTCCGGCGGTTGACTGCTGAGGGAACCTGCAAAGTATTTACGGTAAAAAAAGAACTGCTGAATGTTGGAAAAACTGTTGTGCAGGATAACTGCGGGAATATAATTCCCATGTACGATCTGGAGCGAACAATATGTGATTTGATTCGAAGCAGAAGTTCTATCGAGCTGCAGGAGTTTAATGCAGTTCTCAAAGCTTACGTTATGAGAAAAGATAAAGATTTAAACAAACTTATGGAATATGCGAAATTATTTCGGATTTCAAATGTGCTTCGCAGATATATGGAGGTGTTGTTATAAATGAAATTTACACCAGAACAAGTTAAAGGAAAAATAAAAAATGTAGCAAAGCAGAAACTTCTAAGTAAAATCAAATAAATAACACTTCGCCCCATCGGAGAAATCCGATGGGATGTTTTTCTGTGGGGAAGGATAAAAAATGTGGAGAGGAGAGAAAAGGAGAAAAAAGGAGAAACGCATTTGATGAAAGCAAGACAACTATATACTTTTTTGTCAAAGGCAAGTACAATAAAGTTAAAGGGCTGTTGTTATTTTGATATTGTCAGGGTGTGCATGAGGAAAGGAACAGGTAAACTTATGCGTCAGATATTGCTGCAATTTGTTATTATTATGTGCGGTTATTATGTTGTTTCTATCATATGGAATATTGTCGGTCATAATGCTGTGCTATTGTCTGTTCAGGATCTGCAAAAAGGAGTGTTTATTGGTATCGTCTATTCGCTTACCAGGATTATCATAAATAAACTTGAATGAAAACAGCATGCTGCCGCATGGACTGATAGTAAACGCTGAGGATCGTATTCAGGGAATACGAAGAGGCAGCTACAATTATACAGAAAACGAAGAGAGGGGTAAAATGAGAAAAAAGCAGTTATCTAGACTTGTGCTTACTACCGCACTTTTGGTAAGTGCAGTATCCGGCGGATGTGCAAAACGAACGGTGCAGCCTGCAGCAGGGGCTGCAGAAGAAAGTGCGGAAAGCACGATAGTGAATACACAGAATGGTACCGGGGAAGATGGAGAACAGGCAGCATCAGAAGAGGCAGAAGCAGAAGTAATTGATACATCCGGCTTTCGCTATCACGATTCCTTCCGGGAAACCGAAACACCTATGGGAGAGGCGGACACCTGGTCGCTGTTTATCTATATGTGCGGCTCTGATCTCGAAGCAGATAACGGATCGGCAACCTGGAACCTGATGCAGATCATGGATGCGGTTCCTTCGGACCGGGTCAATGTGATCGTGCAGACGGGCGGTTCCGAGGCCTGGGGCGATACGGAAAGATGGACTGAAAATCTCTCACAGGAGGTGGTTGATGCGTATCTTGAGATGTGGGGAACTACCGCAGAGGCGCTTGAGACGGCGAAGATCGACCCGGAAAAGCTGCAGCGCTACCGCCTCACAGATACGATGGAGCTTGTGGATGAAGAACCACTTGCCAGCATGGGAGATCCCGATACGCTATACGATTTCCTGAGCTGGGGCGTAGAGAACTATCCTGCAGAACATATGGGCGTGATCCTGTGGGATCACGGCGGCGGCAGCCTGATCGGCGCCTGTGTGGACAAGCTCTTTGACGATGACATCATGTATCCGTTTGAGATCGGGGAAGCGTTTGAACAACTTGCGCCGGAAATGACGGACCGCTTTGAATTTATCGGATTTGACGCGTGCCTGATGGCCTCGCTTGAGACGGCAAATATTCTTGCGCCGCATGCAAGATATCTGTATGCTTCCGAGGAAGTAGAGCCGGGATTCGGATGGGATTACGGTCCCGTGATCAATGAACTCAACGAAAAACCGGAGATGGAGGGGGCTGAGCTCGGGGAGATTCTTTGCAATGCGTTTATGGCATTTTACCGGGAATGGGAGATGCAGGACAGCGTGACTTTGTCTGTTACAGATCTCAGCAAAATCGATCCTGTACTTGCTGCGCTTGACGAAATTACCGGGGAAATAGAGCTTCTCACGGAAGAGCCGAAGTACCTTGGCCTTATCGCCAGAGAGACGGCACGTGCGGAAAGCTATCAGTCGCCGGGAATGATCGATCTTGGAGATGTGGCATCCAATCTTTCCGCAATGATTCCGGAAGCGGGGAATGCACTGCTCACAGCAGTGGAAGATGCGGTCGTTTATTCGGTCAGCGGGCAGGCACGAAGCTTTGCAACGGGACTGTCGGTCTACTATCCGACAGAGTATAATATGAACGGTGTGCTGATGTACGAATATTCTGCGCCGACAGATATCTATGCGGAATATGTCCGCAGCCTGCATGACGGACAGCTCAGACAGAAACTTGCGGATAAGCCGCTTGTGAAAATTGAGGGTGAACCAGTATATGCGGAAGACGGTTCTTATCAGATGAATATTGATCCGGATACGCTTGATTATGTGCGGGAAGCGGGACACCTGCTGTTTGCCGACGCCGGAGATGGCATGAGTCTGTATTATGGCAACAGCAATGATGTTGAGATCGATTTCACGACCGGTACGGTGCGGGATCAATTCGACGGTGCCTGGGCGTTCCTCGAGGGCGAACCGCTGATGCTTGAACTCGATGAGTATTTTGATGAATATGCGATCTTTCTTTCTCCGATCGTGCTGAACGGCAATCATACGAATCTGGTCGTACAGTGGACCTGGAATGAGGAAGAAGAATACGGCGGACATTATGATATTCTCGGAACCTATGCGGGTGTGGACCCTGAGACGGGGCTTTCCTCCCGTTCAATGCGCAAGCTTCAGTCCGGGGATGTGGTGAAGCCGCTCTACGCCATCGTGTCGAATGAAGACGTATTATCAGAGGAAGATGTTGAGTTTTCGGAAGAGACCATGGAAGTTGTAACGGGAGCTTCCATTATGATCGGAAGGGAACCACAGATCGAGTGCCTCCGGCTTGATGAAGAGGATACCTATTATTATCAGTTCTATGTAATCGATATCTATGGCAGCCAGCAGACCTTCGTTCCGACTGAAATGCATCTCGGGGAAACGGAAGAGGGAGATGATACAGAGATCACGGAGGATGCGGCAGAAGCCGACGCGGCATAAATCAGGAGAGGATGAAACACCTTTATGAAAGAAGATAAACTGAAGAAAGAAGTCAGCGGACTGAGCGCGTTTGTTATGGTGGTAGGAACCATTATCGGCTCGGGAATCTTCTTTAAACCGACGGCAGTATTCGGTGCGGCAGGAACAGCCGCGCTGGGACTTGCCGCATGGATCATCGGCGGCTTGCTCGCGCTTTCCGGCGGGCTTACGATCGCGGAGATCGGCACGCTGATCCCGGAGACAGGCGGTATGATGACATACCTCGAAAAGATCTACGGAAAATTTTGGGGATATCTTGTCGCATGGGTACAGACGGTGATCTTTTATCCGGTACGCATCGCGGCTCCGGCTGTGATCTGCGGAACACAGGTCGTGAATCTCCTGGGACTTGAAGACAATATGATCATGCCGGTCGCGATTGCCGCGGTGCTGTTTGTCAGTCTGATCAATGCAGCCGGCAATGCGGCTACGGATGTAATGCAGAATGTTGCGACGGCGCTTAAATTTATCCCGATCGTACTGATCATTTTTGCAGGACTGTTCCTCAATCCGGATCCCGTAGCTGTAAAGCTGTTTCCCCTTACGGACACCGGAAGACCGTTTGGCGCGGCACTGTCAGCATCGGTGCTGGCAACGTTCTATGCGATGGACGGCTGGATGAATGTAACGAACATCGCGGGGGAAATGAAGAATCCGGGACGCGATCTGCCAAAAGCAATCATCGGCGGCATCAGTATGGTAACGCTCGCCTATCTGCTGATCAATCTTGCCTATCTGCGCGTATTGCCGGTCTCTGCGCTGGCGGCAAGTGATACGCCGGCTTCGGATGTTGCAAATATACTGTTTCCGAATTTCGGAGGAAAGCTGATCACGATCGGCATCATGATCTCCGTCTTTGGCTCTCAGGCGGGCTTTGTCAGGGCAAGCTGGAGAGTTCCCTATGCACTCGGGCTGAGAAATCTGATCCCCTGTCCGGACTTTTTCGGAGCGGTCAGCAAAAAAAGCGGGATGCCGGTCAACAGCGGCATCAGCATTACTGTGCTCAGTCTGATCGTGCTGATCGCGATCGCTGATTTTAATCTGCTGACGGATATCGGATCATTTGTGATCTGGGTATTTTACATTTTGTGTTTTGTCGGAATCTTCATTTTGCGCAGACGCTGGTCTGAGCGGGAGCGTCCGTACAGGGTGCCGCTTTATCCGGTTATGCCGCTTTTGGGCGCGGCAGGCGGGATCCTCGTGCTGATCTCCACTGTTATGTATCAGCCGTTTGTCGCGGCGGTATCCGTGCTTTCGGTGCTGGCGGGGGTGCCGGTTTACGCGTATGTGGGGAGAAAGACGAGGCTTGGATGATAAGAATAGAAATACCGGGGCGGGAGCCTCTTTCCATTGAGCATGTCGTGCTCGACTATAACGGAACGATCGCAGAGGATGGTGCTTTGCTTTTCGAGGCAGCAGAACGGATCGCAGAACTCAGAAAATATGTCAGGGTGCATGTGCTGACTGCAGATACCTATGGAACGGTGACAGCACAGTGTGCTGATCTGGTCGATTCGATCGAGACATTTCCGAGCGATGCCGCAGCGAAGAGCAAGGCGGAGATCGTAAAAAAGCTTGGCGGAGAAAGCTGTGCCTGCTTTGGCAATGGATTTAATGACATTCTGATGTTTGATGCCGCAGCATTGTCTGTTGCAGTGCTTTTAAAAGAGGGTATGTGCGCGGCGATTCTTCCGCATGCGGATGTCATGGTGAAGCATATCGCGGACGGGTTGGATCTTTTGCTGAAACCGGACCGACTCAGGGCAACGCTGCGGGGATAAATACCCCTTGTGAAAGATTATAGGGCTGTAAAAAAACAAGCCCGGTAAAAACAAATTCGACATTGCTCATTCAACACATCTTATGCCCGATTGATGTAAAATCTATATACAAAGTATTTTGTTTGGTATATTCTGAACAATGAACAGATAAAAAACATGGGAAAATTGGGCTTATGGAACTGATAAAAGAAACGATTTGCGACGATACGCTGTATATTCTGCGGGAATATTATCATTTGAATACAGAACCTCTTTACGCGGCTATCTCCGATGACTGCGTATGGCTCAGCATCGGAAATCTTCTGGTTTCAGGTGCAGCGGCGATCAAAGAGCAGCTCAGGACCGGACTTGACGTTATGCCGCCCTTTGAGCTGGAGGATCCGGTTTTTCGCCGGATCGAGACGGGCAGTGACGGACAGCTTATGGTATTGGGAGAATACATCCTTTACGCTTCGGAGAAGGCGGATCTCATCTGTACCGTAAAGCAGCGGGCGACCTTCTGCTACAGGAAGGAAAAAGAGGGGTTCCGTCTGTATCATATGCACGTTTCCAATGAATATAACGAGCTGGTGGGGGATGAGGTCTTTCCGGTACAGATCACGCACCGGACCTATCAGTATGTGCAGCAGCTGCTTCGGGAAAGCAGGAAAAATAACAACTGCCGTCTGACAGTGAAGGAAAACGGGGCGGTCAGCTTCATAGAGACAGGCATGCTCCAATATATCCAGGCACTGGAGCGGGAAAGCATCCTGCACATGGTGAATGAGAAGCGGCAGATACAGACCTCCATCAAAGAGCTGGAACCGGAACTGCCTTCCTGCTTTTACCGTCTGCACAGAAGTTATTTTGTAAACTGTAACTATGTCGAAAAGATCGAACGGTATAAGCTGACGCTCATTACCGGAGAGGAGCTTCCGATCCCTAAAATGAGATATATGCAGATACGGAACGATATTACTGAAATGATTCAGAGAAACAGTGGGAGGGGGTAACAGGGATGTCTTTATGGAATAAACATACGGCAGACAGAGGCACAGCAAAGAGAAGAATGAAAGTGAACGTAGGGAAACAGCTCACTGCCTTTATGATGGCGGCTGTTATGACTTTTACAACTGTGCAGGTAAATGCATTGGCAGTAGAAACAACGGAGTCCGGGACAGACGGTCTTTGTGAACACCATCCGGCGCATACCGCTGCGTGCGGGTATAAGGAAGGAACTCCCGGAATGCCTTGCACGCACGAACATGACGAGGATTGCTATACGCTTGTGACCGAGTGTGTCCATGCGCATACGGAGGAATGTTACCCGGAAGAAAACGCATCGGACGATACGGCGACATCGTCGGAGCCGGAGGATGCCGGACCGACCGAATGCACCCATGAATGCAGTGAGGAAAGCGGCTGCATCACAGAGGAACTGGACTGCGAACATGAACACGATGAAGTGTGCGGCTACGCGCCCGCAGAGCCGGGAAGCCCCTGTACCTTTGTTTGCGGAGAATGCGGACAGACAGAGGAGCAGGCAGACGGGCAAATAGATGAGCAGGAAGATACGCAGGCAGACGGACAAACAGATGGGCAGAGAGAAGGACAGGAAGATGAGCAGATAGAAGCGGTACAGGCACAGATCGATGCCATCCCGGATACGGATGAACTGTCAGAAATGACTGCCGAGGAGCAGCAGGCAGAATATGAGAAAATTCAGGCAGCCTTTGACGCTTACAACGCTTTGACCGATGAGCAAAAATCAAAAATCACCGGGGCGGAGGTGTTTGACAGCCTGTTCGCTTTTTTCGATGGCATGACCAATGCCCTTGCAGTTACAGGTCCCGTGAAATATCTGGCTGAAAACGGCGATGATAAATGGGTATATAGTTATACAAAGATTGACACTAGCCTTCGCGATACATTATGGTCTGACGATAAATATGACGGCTGGTATGTGATCAATGACCGAAATACGGAAATTTCTGGAGAAATTACTGTCAGCGGAGAAGTTCATCTGGTTTTAACAGACGATCACAGACTGCTTGCCCGGCGCGGCATTCGCATAGAAGAAAATAGCAGTCTGACTGTGTACTGCCAGGAGCGCGAATCAGGCGTGCTGTCCATTAAGGGATACAGTACGACCAGTGATGACAATAAAGGCGTGGCCGGCGGCGCGGCGATCAGTATCGGCGATGGCGGAACACTTACCATCAACGGCGGCACGGTATCTACCGTTGGAGGTAACGGTAATGAGGGTTCATTTGGCAACGGTGACGGCGGAGATGGCGGTGCCGGGATCAGCGGTGTAAACGGAACAATTATTATGAATGGTGGAGCGTTGACTGCCAACGGAGGTACCGGCGGTTATGGTGGAAGTAGTTCATCGGATAATGGCGGCAGAGGCGGAGATGGCGGTGCCGGGATCATCATCGAAAGTATTATGATCAACGAAGGCGCTGTGGAAGTGCAAGTGGAAGGTGGTAACGGAGGCGAAGGCGGCACCGATTTAAGAAATGGCAGTAAGAATGGTCCCGGCGGTAATGGAGCCGCAGGCATCAGCGGGACATTTACCATCGAAGATGGTTCGGTTACGGTTCAAGGGGGAACAGGCGGTTCAGGGAAAGGTAATGGTACTGACGCCCCGGGAATCAGCATCAGTGAGGGCGAAGCACTTACGGTAAGCGGCGGGACAGTGAGTGCCACCGGTGGCGGTAACGGTGCGGGCATCAGCGTCGGTGATGGAGGAATGCTCACGGTTGGCGGCGGCAAAGTGACGGCGATCGGAAGAATCGGCATTAGTACCGGTGCGGCAGCGATCACGATCAGTGATGGTTCAGTGACCGCCACCGGAAACAATGCCGGTACAGGTGTCGCCGGCAGTTCAGGCATCAGCATCGGTGATGGGGGAAACCTCACGATTGAAGGAGGAAAGGTGACTGCCACCGGTGGCGATGGAGGCAAAGGCAACGATGTTTTTGGCTCTGGGGGTCCCGGTGAAAACGGCGGCACGGGGATCAGTGTCAGCGCAAACGGAAGTATCACGATCACCGATGGCAGTTTGACTGCCACCGGCGGCAAAGGCGGCGCAGGCAACAGTGGTAATAAAAGAGCTGGCCGCGGCGGAAATGGTGGTGCCGGAATCAGCATTAGCGACAGCGGAAGCATTAATATCAACGGCGGTACCGTAAAGGCAATCGGCAATAATGGCGGCAATGGCGCCGGTGCTGAGAACAAGGACGGCGATGGCGGAAACGGCGGCGCCGGGATCGTAAGTGAGAACGAAGGCGTTACAGTTACCGGCGGTATAGTGACTGCTACCGGCGGTGCCGGCGGTCGCGGTATAAGCGGCTGGGGTAATGCCAATGGTGGGAATGGCGGTGCGGGAATCGTCAGCGGGAACGGAGGCACTGCGATCACTAGCGGTGCGGTGACTGCCACTGGAGGCAGCGGCGGTTATGGTTTCAATAATGGCAACATCGGCAGCGGCGGTACGGGCGTCGGAGGCGCGTTCAGTACCGGGTCGCACGGGAACGCCATGATCAAGGCAAGCTCGATCGATGACAACGAGGATAAGAGCAGCTGGAGAGGCATCATTTTCGATGGAAACAGCGGCGGAGTCTACGGAAAACAGAAGCTTCAGGAAAACCTGGAGATCTCCGACAGTCAGGAACTGACGATCCCGGAAAGCAGTACGCTGGAGATCCCGAAGGATGTGACGCTCATTATTGACGGCAAACTCACGAATAACGGTCATATCATCGGCGATGGAACTTTGACCGGAAGCGGAACGCTTACGGGGAATGGTACGATTGCAGATACGATTGACAATGACTTTATAAGAGACTCTTTGGTAACAGTAGGTTTTGAAGGTGAGGGCGTAGCTGAAAATACAGTAATTTATGGTTCTTTCCTCACCATTCAGGCGATGGTTGAGCAGAGAGTGAACACACTTTCTTTACGACAGAATACGGTGGATTTTTATCAGGGTGATCCGAATTCGAATGGGAGAAAGCTGAATGAAGATCCGATTCCGGTCGTGAACAACACAGCGATGCTGGAAAATGTAGAAATTACAGGCGATGCATGGGCATTAAATACCTATACGATTTATGCCGTCTACGATGGCGGCATGACGCTGCAGCCGCAAACCGGCAGTGCCGATCTTTCGGTAAAGGGAAATCTGGGAACTGCTGATGTCAAGGTGAATGGTACATATGCTTATACCGGGTCCCAGATCACTCCGGATGTAAGCATAATGTGGAACGAGACAAGGCTGACTGACGGCACAGATTACGAACTTTCTTATGTGAACAGCAATGGCGGTGAAGGCGACCTCATCAGCGCCGGAACGGTCACAGTAACGGCAACGGGAACGGGCAACTATACCGGAACGAAGACGGCGAGCTTCACGATCGAACAGTCTGAGACTGCGTTTGAAGGCGGAGTGACGGTAGACCGTGAGGACAGGACCTATACCTATGGTGATCCCATTACTGTCAGTGTGACGCCGAAGGCGACCGGTGTGGCTGCAGTCAGAAATTCGCTGGCACTTCTCACAGAGCCTGCAGCACCGGAAGCGGGTCAGATGGCGATTTACGAAGGAGACAGACAGCTCACGGAGGCACAGGATGTCACCAACGGAGCTGCGCTGATCTTTAAACTCGATACAGTAGAGCTTGGTCTCGGAAGCGGAGTACATGAACTCACAGCAAAATTTGTGGGTTCGGACGATATGGCAGCGCAGTCTGGAACAGTAGAAGTGAAGATTGAACCGGCTCCGCTCTCAGATGCGGAAGTTGCGGTAAGCGGCGGACCGTTCATTTATGACGGGAATGCGAAAACACCGACTGTAAACGTAGCGTGGAAGAAAATCATGCTGATCAACGGAACGGACTACGAACTCAGCTATGAAAATATCAACGGCGGAGCGGGCAATCTGACAAACGCCGGAACGGTCACGGTGACCGCCACCGGAACGGGTAACTATACCGGAACGCAGATAACGGCATTCACCATTGGCAAAGCAGAAGCACCGGCTATTGTCTGGCCTGTTGCCGACACCATTATCTACGGACAAAAACTGTCGGAGAGCAAATTGAGCGGAGGCAGTACAGAGTACGGTTCGTTCGCATGGGAAATGCCGGATACGGTACCCCCTGTGTTAAACGATGGCTATATGGTTGTGTTCAAACCGGGAGAAGCAACGGAGCAGAATTACGAAACGATTTCCACGACGAAGCAGGTGGTAGCCGTGCCTGTGGAAAAAGCGGCGCCGGAGCTGACACTGACCCCTTCCGCAACAGAACAAAAGGGGCGCGGTCAGGTGGAATTCAAACTGACCGGTCTTCCGGAAGGCGGAAAAGCAGAATTCATCTGTTCTGACAGCAGTATCACCCTGGAGACCGGTGAAGCCAACATCTGGAAGGCTATGCTGCCTAACATAAGTCAGACCTATAGCTTTACTGCAGCATACAGCGGAGATGACAATCACGAAGCAGCCGAGGCAAGCTGTCAGGTCGTTGTGACCAGAAGAAATGCCTCCGGCGGCGGTTCGGGTACGGTAAGTGATCCTTCCACCGTGCTTCAGCCGGATCAGGGCGATTCACAGATACCGACTACAGGTCAGACCACGCCTGTGCTGCCCGGAACCGATGGAAGTGCCGTTATTGACGGTGGCGTCGTACAGGATACGATCAATCACGCGGCTGCTGACGCAGTGAAAAATGGAAATGCAGCAAACGGTATCGCCGTGACGGTTCCCATTCAGAATGCGCAGGGTGTAAAGAGTCTTTCCGTTATCATCAAAGCGGGTACGCTGGATATGTTAGTGGCAGCGGAGGTACGCCGGTTCGAAATTATGACGAATGCCCTGCCCTCCCTTGGATTTACACTGGATACACTGAAAATGCTGGATACCCGGTCCGAGGGCGGTGACCTGATCCTGCGGATGTCTCAGGCAGCGGTCACTTCCGATGCAGCAAGGGCGGCAGTCGGAACGAGACCGGTTTATGAGATTTCACTGGTTTATGTCAGCGATGGCAGGGAAATGCCTCTCACCGACTGGCAGGGCAGGACGGTTTCCGTCAAGCTGCCTTACACAACGGCAGCAAACGAACAGACCGGAAGCTTATATGCGGTTTCTGTGGACGGAAGCGGCAAAGTGCAGTGGATCATCAAGTCTGCTTATGATGCAGGTCAGAAGGCCGTGATTTTTGAAGCAGGACAGTTTGGCATCTGCGGCATAGGGTATAAGAGTCCGGTTCCGGTCTTTACGGACATAGACAGTCATTGGGCGAAGGATGACATCCTCTTTACTGTCAGCCGCGGGCTGTTCTCCGGGACAGGCGAGACGACCTTTAGTCCGGATGCCGGACTGACAAGAGCAATGCTCGTAACTGCGCTCGGACGGCTTACAGGCATCGATCCGGCAGCTTATCAGTCCGGAACGTTTGCCGATGTGAAAGCCGATGCCGATTATGCCGCGTATGTGAACTGGGCGGCAGCGACCGGTATCGCCAGCGGCATGACCTCTGCCACTTTTGAACCGGACGGCATCATCACCCGTGAGCAGATGGCAGTGATCATGAAAAGCTATGCTGATAAGCTGGGCTATTCCATCCCGAAAATGCTGAAGGCTGTGACCTACCTGGATAACGCGGAGATTTCGTTCTGGGCAAAGGATGCGGTAAAAGCGATGCAGCAGGCGGGAATCCTTTCCGGAAAAGACAGCCTGTTCGATCCTCAGGGCGGCATGACCCGTGCGGAGGCTGCCGCCGCTCTGCATCGGTTTGTGGAGGTCATTATCGATCCGCAGACTGTATATGGCTGGATGCAAAACGATAATCAGGATAATTGAGAAGGAGCCGTGAAAAAATGATTCCTCATTTTTCACAGCCCATAAAAAGAAGAGACAGTTTCTGGAAGATCCAAGCTGTGAAATGCCAGGGTTTTCAAATTCTGTCTCTTCTTTACGTTTAGAAATTTAAATCAGGAATCAGCCAGATGCTTTTTTATTACTGTTTGACATTTAGTTTTCTTCTTTGAACGATACGTCCAATCATTAGTGTTCCGGCTACGTCGCCTGAAGCGTTGCATACAGTGATTAATGCATCCAATATGATATATACACTTGTTATAAGCGTAATAATAGAGCTTGGTACGGAAAATAGTTCGCACAAAACCATGCACTTTACCAAAGAACCACCAACGATTCCGCCGCCGCTGGAAGCAATTACAGTTCCCATGATTGCCATATAGAGTAACGTTCCCAAACTGAATTCTATTCCGGAAGCCTGAGCAGCAAATAGAATAACACAAGGGAAAAAGACTGCGGCACCATCCAAATTAAATACAGCGCCAAGAGGAATGGTGAAATTTGATATTTCTTCGTCTATCTTATATTTGCGGCATACAGCAAGATTGCTGGGAACAACAAGTAAAGAACTGGACGTTGTAAGAGCAATCATCATTGAAGGCAGCATTCTAACTAAAAAAGTAAACGGATTTTCTTTTGCAAAAATTAATACGACCATTGCATAAACACAAACAAACTGCAAAATAAGACCTAAAGTCATTGTTCCTATAAAACCTGCAATAGAACCTAAAATGTCTCCACCGTGTACACCGATGAGTGCTGCCATTGAACAAGCTACACCAATCGGCGCAAAACACATGCTGATTTTTAACATGCCGTTAAGCAGACTTTGCAGACAATTAAGACCATTTAGTATGGAGTTTCTTACTTTGTTATCAGGCAAAGCCAAAATAGCTGCGCCCATGATTACACCGATAACCAGAACCTGAAGCATTGTGGTTTCTACAAGCGGTTTAAGAAGATTATCAGGCATAAGGCTTAATCCGAAACTTTCAATGGACATTTCCGTTGCTTCAAAATTAGCTTCTGAATTTGTATCTAATCCACTGAAACCCACGCCTACTTTGGTGAGGCTCGCTACGATAATTCCTATGATGCTAGCTAAAAAAGTTGTGAATGTGTAGTATATGAGGATGCCAACTGCAACAAAACCTATCTTCTTGCCATTTTGCTGTTCCCCGATACTTTTGGCAATCATGACAAGAACAATAGGGGCAAGAGAAATTTTCATCATACGGATCCAGATCGTTCCGATAAAAGAAACATTTCCGGCTGGTTCTCCGATTATAAAGCCTGCTGTAATTCCGATTATCATGCCAATAAAAATCCACATGGTGATGGAAAATGAACGTATTTTCTGTAGCATAGATATCCTCCCTTCTAAATATGGTAGCTCTATTTGAGTGACGCAAAGAAATCAATTACAATTTTCGCAGCTCTTTCAACATCATCCATAGAGATATCTTTATGAACTGCCAAACGGATACTTTCATCGGTCATTTTGGCTACAAGAAGACCTTTACGTCTAAGCGCATCAGTTACTTGCTGTGCTGTTAAACCTGTTGGCGTTACATTCATATAAACAAAATCGGTTTGATCTGCTTTCGGATCCATAATAGCATTGTCGATAACAGAAAGCAGTTCGCCTAAACGTTTGGCTTTTTTATGATCTTCGGCAAGCCGATCTACATTCTCTTTGAGCGCTACAATTCCGGCTGCAGCTATAATACCCGCCTGACGCATGGGGGTTCCGATCATTTTACCGACTGCCCGGGCTTTTTCAATAAAATCTTTACTTCCGACAAGTAACGAGCCTACAGGAGCGCATAGTCCTTTAGAAAGACAGAACATTACTGAGTCAACAGGGGCAACCAGCTCTTTTACATCAACGTGTTGTGCTACTGCTGAGTTAAAAATACGTGCGCCATCAAGATGTACATGCATACCTTCATTATGTGCTAACTCACATATTTTGGCAGTACATGCAGGTGTCAGACAGGTACCACCGGAATAATTGTGCGTATTTTCGAGACATAAAACTCTAATATCGTGATACTGAATTAGATATTCTATTTCTTTAGGTGATATCTGATAATTACTATCAAGGTGATAAAATATAGGAACGAGCCCGCTGAATTTGGACAAAAAGTCAAATTTCTCATTGATGTATATATGAGCAGATCGTTCAACTAAAACTTTATCTCCTCTATCTGTGACTGCAAGTAAAGCTGTGTGGTTCGCCAGACTTCCCGTTGCAATATACATAGCATCTTCCTTGCCCAGCATAGAAGCTGCAAGGTTTTCTAACTCGTAAACTGTTGGATCTTCTCCGCGTCCGGTAAGGTCTACGCGTCCTCCATCTCCAAGAACGGCTTTAGACATCGCTTCCCACATACTTTGTGTTGGAAGTGTAGATGTATCACTTCTCAAATCTAATAATGTTTTGATCTCTTCAATTGTCATACAGGTAAATCCCCCTTAAAAAAGTCACCGGTGTTAATTAATGTAATATCACAATAGAAACGCTTTCACAACTTCAATAATAAGATATATAATATTAGTAAATTAGATATTTAATAAATTTGGAGGTTATAATGAACAGTGAAGATATAAAGTTATTTTTAGCTATCTACCAAAACCACAATATTTCGAAAGCAGCTGCAGAATTATTTTTATCGCAATCCACCTTAAGCTATAAACTGTCAATGTTGGAAACAGAATTGGGGGCAAAGTTATTTAACAGACAACAGGGAATCCGTAATCTCGCACTAACAAATGCTGGTGAAGAATTTCTTCCCATAGCTCTAAGATTCCGGGATCTTGATATGGCAGCTCGGAATATCGGGAATCGTCTGAGAAAAAAGCATTTACTCGTCTCTGGCGTCGATAGCGTGAATGGATATTTTTTGCTTGATTTTTATCAGGAATTTGTAAGATCACATCCAGAAATTGAATTGAAAGTGATTAATGGTTACAGCAGCGACATTCTCAATAAAGTAGAGCAGGGAATATATGATGTAGGTATATCCAATGATCTTTATGATCTTAAGTCTATTCAAACCAAAGAACTGTATAGTGAAGAATACGTATGTTTAAGGCGCTGTGATAAAACAAAGGAAAATAATAAGTCCAAAATAATAGAACTAGAGAAACTTGAACCGGAAAAAGAGGTATATCAGGGGTTTGATATTAATTTCGAGCGATGGCATAAAAATGTATTTCCCAGGTCCTGTCCCAGATTTGTTACAGAAATTGTAAGAATGACGGTCAGATTAATGGATGAACCAGGATGTTGGTCAATTATGCCATATACAGTTGCAAGTTATTACGAAGAAACGCAAAACTGTGAGATATTCAAGCTCCAATCTCCACCCAGGAGAACAGTATATGTTGCACTAAATAACAACAAGGATACAAGCGAAACAAATCCAAGTGTCATATTTACAAAAGAATTGGAACGATATATTACAAATAATGTAGATGCCGCGCATTGTGTCAAATAAAAAGATAAGTTTACATTTCCATTGTTATAGGGCCGCAGCCAGCTAAGTTGACAGCGGCTCTGTGAATCTCTCATAAAA
>JAUNHA010000083.1 GCA_030524135.1 Eubacteriales bacterium | reverse complement strand
CATTCAGGGGGCATCTCTTCCCTTTTACAACTGACAATTGCTTTACTCTATCTTTCGGCATTAAGGGATATGATTTTTCTTTTCTCTGTGATATAACAGGCTTGTACTGTATCCGCACAGGGCGGAATGGTAACAAAGAAAAAAGAGGACAAAAAAATGAATACTTCTATGAACAAGACAAAGTGGACTGTCAGTGTGGCACTTATGGCAGCTGTTGTCGTCGTGCTGGCGAATACGCCGCTCGGCATGATACAGCTTCCGATTATCAAGGCGACAACCGTGCATATCCCGGTCATCTTAGGCGCAATGCTGCTCGGGCCGCTCGCAGGAGCGATCCTTGGAGGTGTCTTTGGCATCTGCTCGATCATCAGCAACACAACTGCGCCGACCCTTCTATCTTTCGCATTTTCTCCCTTTATGACGATGTCAGGATTATCCGGCGTGTTTAAATCACTCTGGGTAGCCTTTGGCTGCCGTGTGATGCTTGGCGTATTTGCCGGTTTCCTGTGGCAGTTCTTTAAAAAAGTGCATCATACCGGCATTGCGGCAATGGCCTGTACCGGTTTTGTATCTTCGGTCTTTCACACCCTGATCGTAATGCTCAGTATTTTTAAATTATTCACCTTGGAATATGCCGCGGCAAAAAATGTTGCGGTGGATGCGGTCTGGGGCCTCATCATGGCGACGATCACAGGCTCCGGTATTCCCGAGGCGATCGCTGCGGGTGTACTGGTGGCGGCGCTCGGAAAGGTGCTCATGCGGGTCGTGCATAACCTTTAACTATATGTACAGTCTGGCCGATAAGGTTGTTATGAAATATGAAATATTATATATGGACAACAGGAGAGAATGATGATCCTTGCAATCAATCTTGAAAATACCGTGATCTCACTCGGCTGCTTTGATGGGGAGCAGCTCATCTTTACGGAGCAGACGGCAGCAGACCGCGTAAAAACAGGGCTTGACTACATGCTTTTATTCAGGGATATCCTGAGGCTGCACGAGATCCCGCCGGATCAGATTGAGGGCGGCATCATTTCTTCTGTTGTTCCCGGGCTTACGGAGCTGATCTATGAGGCCTGTCTCAGGCTGTTTCAGAAAAAGTTTCTGATCGTAGGTCCCGGCATTAAGACAGGGCTTTCCATTCTGATGGATAATCCCGCACAGGTCGGCAATGATCTTGCGGCATCGGCGGTGGCGGCACTGGAGTTTTATCCGGCACCGCTTCTGATCGTCAGTCTCGGGACGGCAAATTGCTTTTGTGTGATCAATGAAAAACGTCAATATATCGGGGCAGTCATCATGCCCGGCATGCAGGTTTCACTGGATGCGCTCAGGGGGCATGCGGCGCAGCTTCCGGAGATCAGCATCGAGCTGCCGAAGAAGCTGATCGGGAGCAATACAGTCCAGTCCATGAAGAGCGGGATCCTGTATGGGACGGCATCCTGTATCGATGGAATGATCGACAGGATCGAAGCAGAGGCAGGGGAAGAACTTACGGTCGTGATGACAGGTGAGCATGCTGAACTGATCTCACAGCTGTGCAGACGACAGATCGCGGTCAGGCAGAATCTTCTCCTTGAGGGACTCAGACTGATCTACGAAAAAAACCAGAATCTGCGGAAGAAACCCCAATAATATTTCCGGCCCTGCATGGTATCCTGCCAGTGCCTATACCACTATTTTGTGCTTACTTTTCTGACTGAAACATTGCTGTTAGAATAAAACTATCGAAGGAAACAGAAGAAAAAAGCTTCCGGAGAACAGAGAAAAACAAACAGAATGTAAAGCTGAAAACAAAGAAAGGACAGGTAGTGATCATGAAGATAGCAGTTGTGTGTGCAAATGGTAAAGCAGGAAAGCTTATCGTAAAGGAGGCAGTAAACAGAGGTCTGGATGTGACTGCGGTCGTACGTGAGGAAAATCAGACAGAGGCAAAGAATTCCCTCAGAAAAGATCTGTTTGATCTGACGGCGGAGGATGTAAAGGGATTTGATGTAGTGATCGATGCGTTCGGCGCATGGACTGAGGATACGCTGGCACAGCACAGCACTTCCCTGAAGCATCTGGCGGACATCCTGAGCGGCACGGATACAAGACTTCTTGTCGTAGGAGGAGCTGGCAGCCTGTATGTGAATCCGGAGCACACAGCACAGGTTTCAGACGGTCCGGATTTCCCGGATGTTTTCAAGCCGCTGGCAGCAGCGATGGCAAAGGCTCTTTCCGAGCTCAGAGAGAGAAATGATGTAAAGTGGACCTATATCAGCCCGGCAGGCGATTTCCAGGCGGACGGAGAGCGCAGTGGAAAGTATATTCTCGCCGGCGAGGAGCTTCGCCTCAATGACAGAGGTGAGAGCATTATCAGCTATGCAGATTATGCGATCGCCATGATCGATGAAGCAACATCCGGAGATCATATCAGACAGAGAATATCAGTGGTACGGGCATAAGGATCATTTGCATCTGAAAAAAATAATTTTGAAAGCCGTTAAGTGAAAGACGGGCATTGGCAACATGCTGATGTCCGTTTTCGTTATACTTTTGTCAAGTTAGAGTAAAGAAGTAGTCAGTTGAATAAAAAGATAGAGAGAGCACCCCTCC
>JAUNHA010000082.1 GCA_030524135.1 Eubacteriales bacterium | reverse complement strand
ATAAATCAGGTTTAAAACAGAAAGGGGATACCGCAAACCGGTATTCCTTTTTTGTTGATCCGGTGATATAATCAATGCGATATATTTTTGAAAAAATAACGCTTTCCGGATGAAGGGCTGCCTGAAAAGGCAGGGTATGGAGAAGATGAAGCTGATCAATACAAAGGATGCAGTCGGACAGGTACTGTGTCATGATATCACGCAGATCATAAGAGGTGAGAAAAAAGGCCCTGTATTCAAAAAAGGGCATATTGTAAGAGAGGAAGATGTTCCGGTGCTGCTTTCCGTGGGCAAGGAGCATCTTTATGTGTGGGAAAAGGAAGAAGGCATGCTTCACGAAAATGAAGCTGCAGAAATCCTGTGCGCAATATGCCGGGGTACAGGCGCAGAGGCTTTGGAGAGCCACATGCGCGCCAGTGAACCGAGTGAGGGAAAGATAGAGCTGGCTGCAGAATGCAGCGGGTTATTTAAGATCAACCGGACTGCGCTGCGGGCGGTCAATTCATTCGGACAGATGATGATCGCATCACGTCATGGAGACACAGCGGTCAAAGAGGGAGACAAGCTGCTCGGAACCCGTATTATTCCGCTCGTAATAGAAGCAGATAAAATGGAGGAAGTGCAGCGCAGGGCTATGAAAGAAACAGACGGGAAGCCTGTGTTCAGTCTCATTCCGTTTCAAAAGAAGAAATATGCGGTCGTAACGACCGGAAGCGAGGTATATAAGGGACTGATCAAAGATACGTTTACGCCAGTCCTGATCGATAAGCTGGCAGAGTATGAGGCTGAGTATCTGGGAAATACAGTCTGTGATGACGATCCAGGGATGGTCACAGGTGCAATTCTGGATTTCCTGGAGAAAGGTGCTGAGCTGGTGCTCTGCACGGGCGGCATGAGCGTGGATCCGGATGACCGGACACCGCTTGCCATCAAAAATACCGGTGCAAGAATCGTTAGCTACGGAGCGCCTGTACTTCCCGGCGCAATGTTTCTTCTGGCTTATATGAAAGGCGGACAGGCAGTTCTGGGACTTCCCGGCTGCGCGATGTATGCGAAACGAACGATATTTGATCTTGTGCTGCCGCACATTATGGCAGATCAGGAGATCACCGCAGAGATGCTTTCTTCGCTCGGGGAAGGCGGGTTATGTCTTAACTGCTCCGTCTGCACGTATCCGAACTGCGGTTTTGGAAAGGGACACTGTTCGAAGCTATAATCGCAGCCGACATAAATGGAGAGATAAGATGAATTCATTTACACATATAGACGAACATGGGGATGCCCGCATGGTAGATGTGGGAGAAAAAGCTGTTACGAGGCGGGAAGCTTCCGCCGAAGGATATATCGCGATGAGCAGGGAATGCTTTTCCATGATCGAAGAGGGAAGGCATAAAAAGGGTGACGTACTCGGCGTTGCTCAGGTTGCAGGCATCATGGGCGCGAAACAGAACAGCGCGTTAATTCCGCTCTGCCATCTGATCGGCCTTACAAAGGCAGATCTGCAGTTTGAGACCGGAGCGCGTCCTGAGTGTGCCCGTGAGGAGCTTTGCTACATCCGTGCGGTCTGTACGACTGCCTGCGAAGGAAAAACCGGCGTCGAGATGGAAGCCCTTACCGGGGTCAGCATCGCGCTTCTTACGATTTATGACATGTGCAAGGCGGTTGACAGAAGCATGGAGATCACAGAGATCAGGCTGCTCAGAAAGAGCGGAGGAAAGTCGGGGCTCTATGAACGCGGAAAATAAACAGCGGGACAGTGCGTTTCATCCGCTTAATGTTGATCCGTTCGGAAGGAAGATCGATTATCTGCGCATCTCGATCACGGATCGCTGCAATCTGCGCTGCCGTTACTGTATGCCGGAGGATCTTTCCCTTTTGCCCATGGCGGAGATATTGAGCTATGAGGAAATCACGGAGATCGCAAAGGCGGCGGCAGAGTTTGGAATCAGCCACCTTAAGATCACGGGCGGTGAACCGCTTGTAAGAAAGGGGGCAGCAGAACTGATCGCCTCTCTTAAGCGCGTGCCGGGGATCGAGACGGTGACGCTTACGACGAACGGTACTCTGCTTTCGGAAATGCTTCCTTCGCTTAAGGCAGCCGGGACAGACGGTATTAATATCAGTCTTGATACGCTGAACCGGGAGCGCTTTCAGGAGATAACCCGCTTTGACAGACTGGAAGCGGTACTGGAAGCGATCGAAGCCTGCTGCCGGATGGGAATACGCACAAAAATCAATACGGCAGTCATGCCGGATATCAATATTGAGGAGGCAGAGGCGATTGCCGCACTTTCCGAGCGGCTACCGGTCTCCGTGCGGTTTATAGAGATGATGCCGATCGGCTATGGGAAAACGTGCGGAAGCTTTGATAACGGACTTATTCTGAAAAAGCTCCTTAAGCGGTATCCGGATCTTCACCGTATATCGGAAAAACAGGGGTACGGTCCCGCTGTTTACTATGCATCAGAGAAGCTTCTGGGCAGGATAGGTTTTATCTCGGCGATACACGGAAAATTCTGCGACAGCTGCAACCGTCTCAGGCTGACCTCAGACGGGATGCTGAAATACTGTCTCTGCTATGAAGACGGAATTGATTTAAAACACATTCTGAGGGAA
>JAUNHA010000033.1 GCA_030524135.1 Eubacteriales bacterium | reverse complement strand
CACCGCTGTAAAACCCTTATGTTATGGGCCTTATAGCGGTGTTCTATATTTTTTTACTGTCAAAGACGGGATTATAGCATCGAAGCAAGGGTGACGCAAGCACTTTTTTATGCTTTTGTCACATCCTCGCCGCAGGCCTTTGCGTACTCTTCAAGCGCGGCCTTCTGATTCTTTTTGAGCGCTGTCGGTATCTGCACGACAAGCGTTACATAGTGGTCTCCGCGCATGCCGCGGTTATTGAGCATCGGCACGCCCTTGCCCTTAAGCCGCACCTTGGTATCGGTCGCCGTGCCCGGCTGTACCTGATACTCCACGGTGCCATCCACAGTCTTTATGTGGATCGGTCCACCAAGCGTCATCTTCGCGTAGGATACCGGAACCGTCGTGAAAATGCTCGTTCCCTGACGCTTGAAGATCGGATCCGGCGTAACGGTGATCTCCACAAGGATATCCCCGCGCGGACCTCCGTTTATACCCGGTTCTCCCGCTCCGGAAATTCTGACTGCCTGGCCGTTGTCGATACCGGCAGGGATATTCACCTGGAAACGCTTTCTCATCGTCACGAAACCGGTTCCCCGGCAGTCCGGACACTTTTCCTTGATCACGGTACCTTTTCCCTGACAATCCGGACAGGTCGTCACAGACTGCATCTGTCCGAAGAACGGGCTGTTCTGCGTAACCGTGATCTTACCGCGGCCCTTGCAGCGCTCGCAGGTAACCGGTGAGGTTCCCGGCTTTGCGCCTGTGCCGCCGCAGGTCTTGCAGGTATCCCTGTAATTACCCTCGATTTCCTTGGTACAGCCCGAGATCGCCTCGGCAAAGGTGATCCTGAGACCGGCGCGCACGCTGGCCCCCTTCTGCGGCGCATTTGCATATCCGCCGCCAAAGCCCGAAAAGCCGCCGCCGGAATAGTAGGAACGTCCGCCGCCAAAGCCACCGCCGAACAGATCCGAGAAGATGTCCGTAAAGTCCATGCCGCCAAAATCAAAGCCGCCGAAACCGGAGGCCTGTCCTGCAGACGAATTCGGATCAAACGCTGCGTGTCCGTACTGGTCATAAGCCGCACGCTTCTTTGCGTCGGAGAGTACGGCATAGGCTTCGCTTGCCTCCTTGAACTTTTCCTCTGCTTCCTTGTCTCCGGGATTGGAGTCCGGGTGATACTTCTTGGCGAGCTGTCTGTATGCTTTTTTGATCGCTGCGTCATCGGCCTTTTTATCAACGCCGAGGACCTCATAATAATCACGTTTCTGAGCCATAATTTTCTCTTATTCCTTTTCAATGATCATTTTTATGATCACCGGACCGGCATGCCGCCCTGTCCGGTGATGTGATCAGCAATATCGTTTCAGCAGAAACGCCTGACACAAGGCAGGCGGAGCAAAGGCTCCGCCGCCGCCTGCCGGCAAAAACTGTTCTACATTGTATAACGCTTCCAGTCCGCCGTCAATATATTAAACTTCCTTAAAGTCGCCGTCTACGACGTTGTCTCCGCCCTGTGCGCCCTGGCTCATATCCGGTCCGGACTGTGCGCCCGCAGCGCCCTGTGCCGCACCTGCGCCTGCACCTGCTGCCTGCGCCTGCTCATACATCTTCGTAAATACCGTCTGTGCGGAATTCATGAGCTTCTCCTTGAGAGACTTGATGTTGTTAAGCTGATCATCCGTAAGACTTCCGTCTGCCGGAGCATTCTTGAGGGCTTCCTTCAGTGCGTCGATATCCGCCTGAACCGTTGCCTTCTCGCTCTCGGAAACCTTGTCTCCTACATCCTTAAGCGCCTTCTCGGTCTGGAATACCATCGAATCCGCTTCATTTCTCGCATCAATGCCTTCCTTCTTCTTCTTGTCCTCAGCCTCAAACTGCTGTGCCTCACGGACAGCCTTGTCGATGTCGTCCTGGGACATATTGGATCCGGAAGTGATCGTGATGTGCTGCTCCTTGCCGGTGCCAAGATCCTTTGCGGATACGTTTACAATACCGTTCGCATCGATATCGAAGCTTACCTCGATCTGCGGAATTCCTCTCGGAGCCGGAGCGATGCCGTCCAGTCTGAACTGGCCAAGGGTCTTGTTGTCTCTTGCAAACTCACGCTCACCCTGTACCACATGGATATCTACTGCGGTCTGATTATCTGCAGCCGTTGAGAATACCTGGGATGCCTTCGTCGGGATCGTCGTATTTCTCTTAATGAGCGGAGTAGCCACACCGCCGAGCGTCTCGATGGAGAGCGTAAGCGGGGTAACATCCAGAAGAAGCACATCGCCCGCACCGGCATCGCCTGCAAGCTTTCCGCCCTGTACGGCTGCGCCGATCGCTACGCATTCATCCGGGTTAAGAGTCTTGGACGGCTCCTTGCCGGTCAGCTTCTTTACTTCTTCCTGTGCGCAGATCATACGTGTGGAACCGCCGACAAGCAGTACCTTTCCGAGATCTGCGTTGGTAACGCCTGCATCCTTCATCGCGTTCTGTACCGGAAGATCGGTCCTTGCAGTCAGATCAGCGGTGAGCTCGTCAAACTTTGCGCGGCTCAGCGTCATGTCGAGATGCTTCGGGCCTTCTGCGGTCGCCGTGATGAACGGCAGGTTGATGTTGGTCGTAGTCGCTGCGGAAAGCTCCTTCTTTGCCTTCTCGGCCGCTTCCTTCAGTCTCTGCATTGCCATCTTGTCGATGGAAAGGTCTACACCCTCTGCTGCCTTGAACTCAGCTACAAGCCAGTCAATGATCTTGTTGTCGTAGTCGTCGCCGCCGAGATGCGTATCGCCGTTGGTCGCCATAACTTCTACTACGCCGTCGCCGATATCGATGACGGATACATCGAAGGTGCCGCCGCCGAGGTCATATACCATGACCTTCTGCTCTTTCTCATCCTCAAGACCGTAAGCAAGCGCTGCCGCCGTCGGCTCGTTGATGATACGCTTTACATCAAGTCCCGCGATCTTACCTGCGTCCTTGGTCGCCTGACGCTGTGCGTCATTGAAATATGCCGGTACGGTGATAACTGCTTCGGTTACCTTCTCACCGAGGTAGCTCTCCGCATCCGCCTTCAGCTTCTGAAGGATCATCGCGGAAATCTCCTGCGGGGTATAGGACTTACCGTCCACGGTTACCTTATAATCGGTACCCATATGTCTCTTAATGGAAGAAATGGTTCTGTCCGGATTTGTGATCGCCTGACGCTTTGCAGGATCTCCTACCAGTCTTTCGCCATTTTTTGTAAATGCTACTACGGACGGAGTGGTTCTCTGTCCCTCAGCGTTCGGGATAACGGTCGGCTTTCCGCCTTCCATAACCGCTACACAGCTGTTTGTCGTTCCTAAATCGATACCAATGATCTTGCTCATAAATGTTTTCCTCCTTGGAAATATGTCAATATATGTTAAATTTCTAAAATAAATGAATAAGCTGTTTTATTCTGCCGGTCTGCTGTCTGATCCGGCAGCCTTCCGGCGCACCGGCTCTGCGCTTAGTTTGCAACCTTAACCATGCTGTACCGGATGACCTTGCCCTTATAGGTGTAGCCCTTCTGGAACTCATCTGCAACGATGTTTTCTCCGTAGGTCTCATCCTCCACATGCATCACTGCATTGTGAAGATTTGCGTCAAACTCTTTTCCGACAGCTTCGATCGGTTCAACGCCAAGTCCCTTTAACGTATCCATTGTGGACCGGCAGACCTTTTCGATTCCCTGTACGTAAGCGTTATCCTTAAGCTCCTCCGGAACGTTTCCTGCGGCGCGCTCAAAGTTGTCAATGATCGGAAGAATCTTCTCCAGCATACTGCGCTGGCCATCCGCGTACATGCCGCTCTTTTCCGCGTCCGTGCGTTTCCTGTAATTATCAAATTCAGCAAAGAGGCGCTTGTATTTATCCGTGAGTTCCTCTATTTTTACATCCTTTGCATCGGGCTTATGCGCCCCCTCTGCCTGCGGCGCATCCGCGTTCTCCGAAGCGTCCGCAGCATCCTCTGCCGGAGCCTGTGCCGTGTCCCGGACATCCTGCTCCGTCTGTCCGGTGCCTGCGTCCGTCTGTTTTTCCGAAGCCGTTTCCGCAGTCTCAGTCACTTCCTCCTCAGACTTCTTCGCTTCCTGTTCTCTCTCTTCCATCACTTGCTCCTTTTATTTCCGTCTTTCTTTATTTTCCGTGTTCCTCTGTTTCCTCTTCCTCTGCGCCGCCGCCGAATGCCAGGTTCAGCTGGTCCATCAGCTTCTGCAGGGAATGCAGCACCTTTTCGTAATCCATGCGCTTCGGGCCGATCACGCCTACCACACCGCGCAGCCCCTCTCCGAGCTCGTAGTTTGCAGTTACCAGCGAACAGTCCTGAAGATTTCTGATCGGACCTTCCCCGCCGATATATACCTGCAGGCCGTGAATATTGTCCTCATCGATGCCTTTTTCCGATTCCTGTGCAACCTTTGCCACGAGGTGCTTTAATTCATTTTTCTCCTCAAATGCGGAAATCAGCTCGCTTGCACGCTCCACATCCGAGAGCTCCGGATACTTGAAAAAGTTTGTCGCGCCCGAGGTATAAATGTCGCGCCCCTCTTCTCCGGTATCCATCATCTCCACGACCGCGTTCAGGATCATGCTCACGGTATTTCTGTGCTTTCCCGCCTGCACGAGGAGTTCCGCGATCAGCTTCGGCGTGATCTCCCGGAAGGAAAGTCCTGCCAGGGAATTGTTAAGCAGAAGATTCAGATTCAGAAGCTCTTCCGTCTGAAGCTGCTCACTGCAGCCGAGCATCTCATTCTTTACGATGTTGCCCTCGCAGACGAGAATCAGCAGAAGCTTCGTTTCCGAAGGCTTTGAAAGCTGCAGATAACGGATCTTGTTTTCATACAGAGAAGGTCCGCTCACAAGCGCGGCATAGTTCGTATCCGACGCGAGCAGCTTTACCATCTGCTGCAGTAGGGTCTCGAGCTTGTCAACGCGCTTTAGCATCAGGCTCGTCGCCTCGCTCACCCGCTCGTCGCTCTCCCGGAGAATGCTGTCCACATAAAAACGGTAGCCCATATCCGAGGGAATTCTGCCGGCCGAGGTATGCGGCTGTACAATGTAGCCCATTTCCTCAAGATCGCTCATCTCGTTGCGGATCGTGGCTGAACTAAGGCTGAGACCCGATTCTCTGGAAATGGTCCGCGAGCCCACAGGCTCACCCGTCGCCAGATAATTTTTGATGATCGTCTTCAGTATTATGATTTTTCTCTGATCCAGCTCCATAACACATCCGCCTCTTTCTCTCTTTGTTAGCACTCTTTACTCTCGATTGCTAACATCGATTATAATATAATAACGCCTGACAAAAGTCAAGCGTTACAGATGGGAAATCTATGAAGTTTCTCTAAAATTTATATGGAATTTCTAAACTGCGGAAGGCGCGTCCGTCAGCAGAAAATCGCTCATGATAATATTGCTCACATCCATCCCGCGGGGCGTCAGCCGGTAGTGTCCGTCCGCATGCTCCATGAGAGAAAGGGAAAGGTATTTTCTCAGCACTTCTCCATAGACATTTTCGATCTTCTGCTGAAAATGCATGAGAAAATCCGTCTCTGAAACGCCTTTTACCATGCGGAGACCGAGAAACATGAATTCCTCCATCGCCTCCTCCTTCGAAAGTGAGTGCATTCCCTTGCGGATAGCCTCAAACCCTGCCCTTGTACGAAAATCCGCCGCAAGGTATTCCTCCATCTCCCTCGTGTTGCTCCAGCGAAGCCCTTCATAATAGGAAGCGGCACCGAGACCAAAGCCCAGATACGGCACCTCCGTCCAGTAGCCGAGGTTGTGACGGCATGCAAAGCCGGGTCTTGCATAGTTGCTGATCTCATAGCGCTCATAGCCTGTTTTTGCGAGGTATTCTCCGGTAAAGGCATCGATCTCTGCCGTTTCCTCTTCACCCGGAAGCATCAGAAGACCGGCTTTCTGCATCTCTTCAAACGGCGTGCCCGGTTCCACGATCAGATTGTAGACGGAAACATGCTCGGGTTTTAGCATCAGCACACTCCGAAGCGTCTTTTTCCAGGTCTTCATCGTCTGCATCGGGATGCAGTTGATGAGATCGATATTGATGTTCTGAAACCCTTCCATACGGGCTCCCTGATAGGCCTTCAGGAATTCCTCATAGGTGTGGAGGCGTCCGAGCATCCTGAGTTCTCCGTTGTCCGCTGACTGCAGGCCGATGCTCAGGCGGTTTATCCCCGCGCGCCTGTAGGCGGAGAACTTATGTCTGAGCGTCGATGCCGGATTTACCTCGATTGTGATCTCAGCATCCTTTGCGAGATAATAGCGTTTCTGCACCGCGTCCATAACCGCGGTGATATACTGCGGTTCCAGCACGGAAGGCGTACCGCCGCCGATAAACACGGAGCGGATTTCATACGGTACGCAAATCGAGGAGGTCGCTTCGATCTCCCCGATTAACTGATTCATATATTTCTGCTGCAGCTCTGCCGTCGCGCAAAAGCTCAGGAAATCACAGTAACTGCATTTCTTTGCGCAAAAAGGAATGTGAATATAAAGTTCAAGTTCCGGTTTCATAGCGTTTCAGTCAATTCCCTCCCCGCCTGTTTTATTCCTCCACGGGAACCGCAATATAAACATTGGAATACTGCCAGCCATGGTGCGTCACACCTGCGGCTTCGGCATAGGAGTTAAAGAAGAGGTCGAGATGGTTTCCGTTTACTCCGCTGCCGGTATCCTCTACCCGGTACACGCCGTTATAGTCACTGACGTTCCGTCCGCTCGTTCCCTCAACGATGATCACCGTTCCGATCGGGAGTACCCCGAGATCCGCCGCCGTCGTATGTCCGGCGCGCGGCTTCGTACCCGAATAGGTTCTGCTGCCGGAGCCCGCCGTATAGCCTGACAGGCGGAAATTCCCTGCAAAATCGCCTCTTTTATACTTTACGCCGTCATGAATGAAATAATCCCCTTCCTGCACGGTCGTATCCGCAGGCTCCAATGCCTCCGCGCCCTCAGACGCCGCGGCTTCCTCCGCTTTCTGCTGCGCCTCCGGATCATCGCTGATCACGCCGTCTCCTTCTGCGGAGCCGATCGCCGTTCCGATCGCGTTTCTCGAATCGCCCTGGTAAATGATTCCGCCGCCGTTATCCGAATACTCCGGAAGACCATCTCCCGGCCCCGCAGCCTCCTCCGCATAAGCAGGCATGCTCAGAAGCACAATGCAGACAAGCGCCGCAAGTCCCCAGAGCGCGATTGATTTATAAGATAATTTCATATCGTCCTTCCCTTTCACAAAAGGCCTCCCGGCCTTCACCCGTTTTCTCTAGTTTAGTGAAAAAACGTCCGTCCGTCAAGGAAAGTGCCGATATCGTAATCGTTTGTTAATGCTTTGTTAAATGCTTCGTAAGACTTATGCCCCCGCAAAAGTCTGTCTCAAGAGTATATCAGGTCGTGCTGAAGATGTTTACAATGGCTTCCGCGATCCGGATAAACACGTTTTTGATGCGTTCAAAAATCCCCATATCCTCCGTGCTCTGCTCCGCGTCAAGCAGCGCGTCGTCCTCATCGTCCGCGGAGATCTCGTCCGTTCTCAGAATGATCTGCAGAGAATCCGGCTCTTTATTCCGCTCTGACGTAAAGCTCACCTTTTTTGCTTCCGGATCCATATCCAGAAACCGGTTTTCCGTCTCAAATTTGTCCACCTCGCGGTCAAGCGCATCCTTTGCAATGCCGCCCGCGTCCTGTACACCCTCAAGGGAATCAAAGATCATAAGCGATTTTTCGATCATGGACAGGGATGTGTCAATGCTCTTTGCAAGCGCCGTATCCGTATCGTCTGCCGCATTCTGCAGCGCGTTCTTTGCAAGCGAAAGCGCATTTGCCGAGGAGTTGAGCGTATTTCCTGTCTCCAGGAGGAGCGACTGCCCGTCCGTAAGCGACGACTGAAGATCCGGATAGAAGACATTCAGCGTATCATTTAAATCTTCTGTTCTTAAAATAATGCGTCTGACGTCATCTGCAGTATATTTCGCGCCCTGCGCTGTTTTTGCCGCGCCTCTTAATACCTCACGGCTGTCCGACACGAGTGCGTTCGAAGCTGTCGCGATCTTTTCAAGCATCTGCTTCTTTGCCTGAAGCTGCGCAAGAAGCGCCCTGATCTTCGCGATCACGGCTTCTCCGCCGCCGATCTGCCCGGACAGCTCTTCCAGAACATCAAAGCGTTCCGCCGTGGAAGCGCTCGCCGTATCCGCATCATACATGCCTGCAAGATCCCGGTATTCCGCAAGCCCCTCTTCCAGGGCTGCCGACAGATCCCCGTCCCCGGTCGTCATGCCGAGGCTTCCGAGAAGCGCTTCTATTTTCCGGTACAGGCGGTCGATCTCTGCTGAAAGCTTTTCCCTGTCCGCATCCAGCTTGTCAAGCTGTCCCTCCAGGGTACGGACGCTGTCCTGCGCGCCCTCCATCCCGTCTTCCAGACGGTTTAATCCCCTGTAAAGCGTATGAAGGGAAGTCGTCATGTCTCCGGCCGTATCCACAAGCGCATTTAAATCCTGATTGATCCCGGAAAGCGCGCTCTGCGCCGTTCCGAGGTAGGGGATCATCTTCTGCACTGATCCCGAGAGGTCCACGAGCGAGGCGAGCGCCTCGTCGCTTGCAGAATAGAGCCCCGGCCTTGCCGCGGAAAGTTTTTCTCTGGCGCTGTCAGCGGAATTAAGCGCCTCCTTAAGCCCCTGCATCTCCGTCCTGAGCGAAGCATTTGCGGAGAGCAGCGAATCCATGCTGTCGTACATCGCGTCGCCCGCATCCTTCCAGGTATCCTTGAGATCCCGGATCTCCGTGATATTGTCAAAGCTGTCGAGTGTCGCCGGCAGCATCATGATGATCACGCCGACCGAGGAATAATCGTCCGTTCCAAGTCTTGCGGTAAATTCCTTTTCTTCCCCCGGAAGCGCCGTAAATGCCGCTCCCGTAATATCTCCCACACTCTGTGTCTGGGAGCCCGGCGCGTCTACCGAATAAACCGAATCATCCGCAGGGATCACGACCGAAAGCAGCATGTTGTTGCGCAGATATTCATCCGCCGCATCATTCGGCGTCACCTTCACATCGATCTCAACGAGCCCGGATGCGCCCGCGAGCTTCTCTGCCTCGACCGGAACGCCGTTCAGCTTATAGCTGACGCTGACCGCCCAGGGCAGTTCGACCGCATCCGGCGCCAGCGTACCCTGAAAGAAAAACTTCTTTCCGTTTCCGTCCACATCCATGCTGACACTTCCGTCTTCCGCCTGAAGCGCCTCTCCGCTCGTCATGTTGAGAACATCTGTATAATTCCCGTAATCCGTATAGCGGATATTCCGGGACGTACTGATTCCCTTTACGACATTGACCGCCTTTGCGGTTCCGTAGTAGTCCAGATTTACATACATCGTCTCATCGACCCGGAGGAGGGATGGATCATACTGTTCTGCATAGGATACGGCGGAAGTCTCCATCGGCGCGGCCTCTTGTGCAAATGCCGGAAGTCCTGAAGGAACGGCAAGCCCCATGATCATGGACGCCACGGTCACGGCCGCGGTCCGCTGCCGGAGAACTGCTGTTTTTTTTCTTATATTCTTAGCCATCATTTCTTCCTTTTCCTTCCTGTTCATGATTTTCACCCACACTCTGCTTCTCTGCATCCGTTTCCGCAGCTTTTCCTGCATCTTCCTCTGCCTGCGCTGCCTTTTTTCCGCGTATGCGGGGCGCCCGAAGCTTTTTCAGAAGTCCCTTCAGGCGGTCCAGTTCATTTTCCTCGATCAGAGGATCCACCATAACGAGGAGTGCGGGCAGCACGCAGAGTACCATGGCCACCGACATCCACGCGCCTCTGCCGACCAGATGTCCGAGGCCGCCGATCGCGGAGATCGAGGAGATCAGATACAGAATATATCCGCAGGCTGTAAGAATCGAGCCTGAGGTAAGGATTGCCGGAATGCTTCGCTTAAGTGTCCAGATCGCCGCCTCCTTCTTATCCAGCCGGAACTTATTGCGTGCCTCCAGATAGTTCGAGGTCGTAAGAATGGAATAGTCCACGGTCGCGCCGAGCTGGATGCAGCTTACGATGATATAACCGATATAGTTCACCTCTTCTCCCCCGAAATACGGGATCGCCATATTGAGGAAGATCGCCACTTCGATCGGGATCATAACCGCGATCGGCGTCGCCAGCGACTTGAAGTTGAACATGACGACGAGGAACACGCCAAGCATGGACAGGATATTGACAAAATTATAGTCCTTTGTGATCGTCGTCTGAATATCCTGCGTGGACGGGGTACCTCCGACCAGATAAGCGCCTTCCGGATAATACTTCTGCATGATCGCCTGGATCTCATCCGATGCCGCATAGGCAGCCGCGCTTTCCTCCTTCGTACGCGTATACATCAGAATACGCGCATAATCCTCCGTGTGCAGAAGCCCCGTAATGCTCTCAGGCAGAAAGCTCTCCGGAACCCCCGCCGGCACTTCGTCCGAGAGCGCCATAACGCCCTTCATATAAGGAAGATCCGAAAGTTCTTCCGCAAACTCTTTTTCGACTACATTAGAACTGTTTGGCACGATCGCAATCATCATATTGGAGCGGCCGAACTTTTCCCGGATTTTCTGCTCATCTTCATAGACTTTTGTGCCTTCACTCGCACCCACCGCGGCATTTCCATATACAAAGGTATTCATGGACTGCGCCATATAGAGCGGAACGGCCAGCAGAATAATCGCAAGAAATACAGGTTTCCTGATCCTGTAAATGGCCTTCGCCGTACGGTCAAAGGTCGGAAGGAAGGACCGGTGCTCTGTCTTTTCAAGCGAAGGCGCCATCCGGATGATCAAAGCCGGCATGAAGAACAGCACCGCGATCAGGGAAAGCGCCACGCCCTTTGTCAGTGACAGCCCCAGGTCAAAACCGATCCTGAATTTCATGACCGTAAGCACGATAAAGCCCACGATCGTCGTGAGAGACGAGGCCAGTATCGTATTGATGGCTTCGTTGATCGCGGCAGTCAGTGCCTCGTTCATCGGCATTCCCTGCTCCTTGTAACGCGTATAGGCATGGAGGAGGAAAATGGAGTAGTCCATCGAGACGGCAAGCTGCAGCACCGCCACAACGTTGTCTGTCAGAAATGAGACCGTTCCGAGAAATACGTTTGTTCCTTTATTAATAATGATCGCAACGCCCATGACCGCAAGGAAGAGGACCGGCTCCGTCCATGCAGTCGTTGTCAGCATAAGAATCAGAAAAATCACAACGATCGCCACTGCCAGAATGGTATTGAGCTCCCGCGAGACATTTTCCGTAAGGGATTTGTTCTGTACCGCCATACCGACCATATATCCCTTATCGCCGAGCAGCTCACTGATCTCATCGATCGCAGCCTCCGTCCGCTTATCCGAATCCCCATAGTCAAAGGTCAGATCCATCACGGCGGCACCGTCCTTGTAATAATCAGTAATATCCTCATAATGGATGAAATCCGACGAGCTGTAGATATCCGTTGAGGTATCACACCACATGACCGTATCCACGCCGTCGATCGCTTCGATCTGGTCCTTATAGGCCTTTGCTTCATATAAGGTCACACCGTCGATCATGACGCGGGCGGTTCCGGGATAGCCGAATTCCTCTTCCATCAGATCAAGTCCTTTTTTGGACTGCGCGCTCTCCGGCAGATATTTTGTCAGATCATAGTTGACGCGGACAAACGGCATCAGAAACAGGGAAAGAAGCGTGAGCAGAATAAACAGCTTCTCGATCGGTCCCGCATATCTTACGATAAAAGCGGGCAGGCTGAATCCTTTTTTCTTTTGCTTCTTTTTTGCATCGTTCTCATTCATAATATAATTATCCCATGCTCTTTATTGACAAGTGTTTATTTTTGTGCTACCGTGTATTATAAGAACGGAAGCCTATGAATGCAATAAGCACTTAAACATCAATGGTTTGTTAATGAACATTTATCCATAATCATGTTCAATGTTTTACCATTCGCACATTCATGGCGGAAAACGAGGGAAATTATGTCAGAAACAAGAGCAATCAGCCCGCAGGGGACAGGAAAGGCCAGGCAGACTTTGGGTGAGGCAGATACCCAGAGGCCGGTGGACCGGCGTGTCCGGAAGACAAAAGCGCTTTTAAAGCACTGCCTTGCGGAACTTTTAAAGACAAAAAAGATCAACGAGATCACGGTCCGGGAGCTTACAGACCTCTCCGACCTGAACCGCGGCACCTTTTATCTGCATTACCGGGACGTATATGATCTTCTCGAAAAGACAGAGGACGAACTGATCGACGCGGTCCATGAACTCCTGCAGCAGCACGAACCCGCGGAGCTTAAACTGCATCCGCATGTTATTTTTGAGGAGATCTTCACGCTTGCAAAGGACAATCGGGATATCGTTGAAATTCTGATGGGTGAGCACGGAGATCTGCAGTTTCAGGACCGTCTCAAAGAAGTGGTAAAAGAAAAGTGTCTGAAGGACGCCATGGAAGTCTACCGGAGCAAAAATCCGGAGAACTATACCGTCTTTTTCTATTTCATGCTCTCAGGCTGCATCGGCATCCTGCAGTACTGGATCAAGACGGGATTTAAGGAAAGCCCGTCGGAGATTGCGCGCATCACGGAAAAGATCCTGCATGACGGCATCCAAAGCCTGGATCAGATCTGACAAAAAGCACCGGTCCGATTCGCTGTATGATCGGTGCCGGTGCCTTTTCTCAAGTACATTTATGACTGTTCAGGACGGTATAACTTACATGATCTCATCCGAATCCAGAATGATCGTGAACGGTCCGTCATTCAGAAGCTCGATCTTCATATCCGCTCCAAATCGTCCGCGCTGCACATCCGGTACGTACTTTTTCGTCTCCTCCAGGATGTATTCGTACATCGGGGATGCCATATCCGGCTTTCCTGCATAGCTGAAGCCCGGACGGTTGCCGCGCTTTACATCCGCATAGAGCGTGAACTGGGATACGAGCAGCGCCTGTCCTCCCACATCCGCGAGAGAAAGATTTGTCTTCCCTTCCGCGTCCTCAAAAATGCGCAGTCCGCACATCTTCTTTACCATCTTGTCCGCGATCTCATGCGTATCTGTCTGCGCTACGCCGCAGAGCACCATGATGCCCTTATCGATCTTTCCGAGCACCTCGCCGTCTACCGTCACGGATGCATGTGTTACTCTCTGAATTACAAACCTCATCGGGTTGCCTCCTTATTGCTATGTGTTCTTATCTGCTCTTACCCCAGCTGGGACAGGACTTCCTCATAGATCCGGTCTGAAAGCGCCCGTCCCTCCTGAAGAAGCGCCTCCCCCTTCTTCCTGAGAACATCCGCCTCTTCTCTGTCTTTCAGACTTCCGGCATTGATGACAACATTCATAAAGCCGCCCTCAAGCGCCGCCGAAAGCTGCCTTGCCGCAACACCAACGTCGCTGATCACCATTTTGCTGCCGATCTCCGTAAGCTCCGAGATGTCCTTAAGCGTCTCCACACAGAGCTCCATCAGTGAAAGCGGTACGGCTGCGGCATCCCTGAGCACGGTCTGCATAACGCATTCCTTTTCGAGGCGCTCCTGCTCTGTCCCGGACGGAAGACCGTAAGCCCTTGCAAGCGGCAGAAAAACTTCCTCATCCGCATCTGCAAGAGAAAGAAAGCGCTCACCTGCAGGCAGAAGCTTTTCAAGAAGCGCCTCAAGACGTTCCTCATATGCTGCATATTTCTTTTTACCTGATGTCATACGGATCACCATAACACCAAGCGTGGTTCCGATTGCCGCACAGACCCCGCAGGCGCCTCCGCCTGACGGCACCGGACTCTTTGAGCCGAGCTCCTCCAGAAACGCATCGATCCTCTTATCTGCTGTCATCATAGTTTCCCCCTTCTCCCCTTGCGTCCACCCGCCTTCAGTTCATTCCGCGCCGGACGCCGGTACAATGCATTATATAAGATTTCGTTTCTTCTTGCAATTCATTCCAAACTATGTTAAGACATTATTCATATACTCAGTTTATCGAAGGAATTTTACAAATGCCAATAAAAATAAGGAAACAACCGGCAGGTCTGTCCGCGCTCTTGATTGCCGCAGCCCTCTCGCTTGCTCCCTGCAGCCTGTCCGCGCACGGAGCCGGCGCTTCTGTTTACTATCAGGCAGGTTCGGAAGACAGTGCCGAAAAAAAAGGACCGGCACTTGCGCTCGAACAGCTCGCTGTCCGGACCGATAATTTTGATGAGGAACCGCAGTTTAACGGAGGCGAGATTCGCTTCCTTGCCAATACTTCAACGGAACAGCAGCAGCTGTCCGGCGTCTTCAGAAGCTCTGACGGAAAGGTCCTCGTGCTCGACGGAGGAGTCGCGGCAGATGCGCAGCATCTGATCAGCGTCATCAAAGAATTTGGCGGAACCGTAAATGCATGGATCATCACACATCCGCAGGATGACCACGTCGGCGCGCTTTATGAAATTCTTGAAAACCATTTTGGAACAATTAACATAGAAAATATCTATTTTCATTTCCAGGACTACGACTGGTACGGTGAGGTAGACCCGCCCGAACAGGAAATGGTCTGGAACCTGATCCATGCGATGAAAAAGCTTCCCGAGGACCGCCTGCACGGATTTGATAGCGAAGCCGTCAGGGAGGACACTGTTGTAACGCTCTCCGATAAGCTCTCCTTCCGGGTGCTGAACGACCCTGCATCCATCCCGGGCGCATATGCGGTCAACAATTCCAGCATCATGTACGACATCGAAATGGACGGAAAGCATATCATCGCGCTCGGAGACATGGGACCGGACGGCGGGGACGCTCACCTTCCCAACATCGCGGCAAGGCAGCTTCAGACCGATTACGTCATTATGGCGCATCACGGTCAGAACGGCGTGCGGGAGAACTTCTACCGCGCGATCAACCCGCAGGCATGCATCTGGAGCTGTCCGGAATGGCTCTTCAATCCCGGAGACGACAAGAAATTTCTCCGGACAAATGAGACGAAAACCTGGATCAACCTCATGGGGATCACCAGAAATTACTCTACAAAAGACGGAGATATCACGCTTCGCTGATACAGTTTCCAGTCAGAAAATATATATTCAAGTACACTCCGTAAAAACGCCGCCGGCTTCCATCGAAGCCCGCGGCGTTTTGTATGCTCTGCGGATCTGCTGCAGCGCATTTCATATTTTCAGTAAATTTAAGAATTAAAAATTCAGGCAGGAACGGTCGCAGGTATACGGACGAACATAGGTATCCGCCGCCTTAACGTGTGCCGGATGAATGCCGTATGCAACGACATCCTCTTCCGTCTCATGCGTGCTGATCAGACCAAACGCGTGCGTGGAGCCTGCAAGCGGCTTCTCCACAAACCGGGCAGATATAAGACCCGGAACCTCTCCGACAAGCGTTTCCGTCGCTTCCTTCATCTTTGCAAGGATCGCTGCCTTCTCCTCTTCCTTCACTTCCGGCTTAAAATTCCACATTACAACATGCGTAACCATTCCTTATTCCTCCTTGTTTTTTCCATAGAAAAATGTAGCTACAAGCCCCGGTCCGGTATGGGAACCGATCACGGTGCCGATATAAAAGAAACGGATCTTTCCCTTAAGCTTCGGGAAATTCTCCTCGATCAGCTCTCTCGCCGCATTTGCCTCATCCTCACAGAGAGAATGGCTGATGTAGCAGTATCCGTCATAGTCCCTGCCGTTTTCCGCCATTGCGAGCATGCGTTCAACGACCGCTTCTCTCGCCTTCTTTTTCCCTCTGCATTTGGCATAAGGTACCAGCTTTCCCTCCAGATTAAGACGGAGCAGCGGGCAGATCTTTAATGCCGTGCCGAATACACATGCCGTCTTTGATACGCGGCCGCCTCTGCAGAGATAGGTAAGATCGCCTGTATAGAACCAGGCATTGATCCCGTCTCTGATCGACAGCACATAGTCCGCAAGCTCCTTTGCGGAAGCGCCTGCATCGCGTTTATCCGCCGCCATCTCCATCAGGAGGCCAAATCCCGCCGAAGCAGACAGGGAATCGATCACGAAGATCTCCCGTTCCGGATATTTTCCTCTGAGCCCGTCGGCTGCCAGCACCGCTGAATTATAGGTGCCGGAAATACCGGAGGAAAGCGTAATGTGCACGATATCCTTCCCCTGGGACAGATATGGCTCCCACAGCTCTTCATACTCTCCGACGCTTACCTGGGAGGTCGTGGAAACAGAGCCCTCTTCCATCTTCCGGTAAAAGGTCTCAAGCGCCATACTGTGTCCGTAGTCGTCTTTATAGTCCTTTCCGTCCATGTGGAAGGAAAAGCAGGCAAACGGAATGCTCCGCTCGGCAAGGCGCTCCTCAGACAGATCCGCCGTGGATTCACAGCTCAAAATATATTCGTTCATGCACTCTCCTTTACTGTGGGATTATCTATTCTTCCTCAAGCTTCAGTACTGACATGAACGCTGACTGCGGGATCACGACATTTCCGACCTGACGCATGCGTTTCTTGCCTTCCTTCTGCTTCTCAAGCAGCTTTTTCTTTCTGGAAATATCTCCGCCATAACACTTTGCAAGCACATCCTTGCGAAGTGCCTTTACCGTCTCTCTCGCAATTACCTTTCCGCCGACCGCCGCCTGGATCGGGATCTCGAAAAGCTGGCGCGGAATCTCTTCCTTAAGCTTTTCACACATCCTGCGTCCGCGGTCATACGCACTGTCCGCGTGTACGATAAAGGAAAGCGCGTCTACCTCTTCCTTATTGACAAGAATGTCCAGCTTCACCAGTTTCGACTGCTCATATCCCTTCAGGGAATAATCAAACGACGCATAACCGCGGCTCCGGGATTTCAGCGCGTCGAAAAAGTCATAGATGATCTCATTTAACGGAAGCTCGTACTTCAGAAGCGCACGCGTTTCTTCCATATATTCCATGCCCTTGTAAACACCGCGGCGCTCCTGACAGAGCTTCATGACCGCACCGACAAACTCCGTCGTCACCATGATCTCCGCATCCACGATCGGTTCCTCCATGAAATCGATCACCGATGGATCCGGCAGATTGGTCGGGTTCGTCAGATCAAAGCATTCCCCGTTTGTCTTGTGTACCTTATAAATAACGGAAGGCGCCGTCGTCACGAGGTCAAGGTTGTATTCTCTCTCCAGTCTCTCCTGAATGATCTCCAGATGCAGAAGCCCCAAAAATCCGCAGCGGAAACCGAAGCCGAGCGCCACTGATGTCTCCGGTTCATAGAAGAGCGACGCATCGTTAAGCTCGAGCTTTTCAAGCGCGTCACGAAGATCCGGATATTTGGCGCCGTCCGCGGGATAAAGTCCGCAGTATACCATCGGCGTTACCTTTTTATAACCCGGAAGCGGCTCTGCCGCCGGTCTTTCCCGCCCGGTGATCGTATCGCCGACCTCAGTTGTCGAGATATTTTTAATGCTTGCCGTGACATAGCCTACCATACCGGCAGAAAGCTCGTCACAGGGGATAAACTGCCCCGGTCCGAAATAGCCGACCTCCACCACATCATATTCCGCGCCCGTCGCCATCATGCGGATCGGCATGCCGCGCCGGATGCTGCCCTCCTTGATCCGGCAGAAGACAATGACGCCCTTATAGGGATCATAGATGGAATCAAAGATAAGCGCGCGAAGCGGCGCCTCCGGGTCCCCGGTCGGAGCCGGTATCTTCTGCACGATCATCTCAAGCACATCTTCAATATTGAGACCCGTCTTTGCGGAAATCCGCGGTGCGTCCTCCGCCTCGATGCCGATCACATCCTCGATCTCATGCGCTACGCGCTCCGGATCCGCACTCGGCAGATCGATCTTGTTGATGACCGGAAAGACCTCCAGATCGTGATCGAGCGCCAGATACACATTCGCAAGCGTCTGCGCCTCAATGCCCTGCGCCGCATCCACGACAAGCACGGCACCGTCACACGCTGCAAGCGCACGGGATACCTCATAATTGAAATCCACATGTCCCGGCGTGTCGATGAGATTGAAGATATACTCCTGTCCATCCTTCGCACGGTAAATCGTACGGACCGTCTGCGCCTTGATCGTGATACCTCTTTCCCGCTCAAGATCCATGTTGTCAAGCACCTGCGCCTGCATCTCCCTCTGCGTAAGCAGACCCGTCATCTCGATGATACGATCCGCCAGCGTGGACTTGCCGTGGTCGATGTGCGCGATAATGCTGAAGTTTCTTATTTTGTTTTGTTCGATTTGATTTGCCATGGCATAAATCATAGCAAAAAAAGCATGAAATTGCAAGATTGGGCTTGACATTGAGGGGGCTTGCAGATAGAATATTTAAGAATGTTTACACCAAACTGTCCGTGTCCGGTAATTAGTGGAAACAAATATAATAAGAAGGAGGTGTAATCAAATGGCAAATATTAAATCTGCGAAGAAGAGAATTCTTGTCATCCAGACCAAGACTGAGAGAAATAAGGCTATCCGTTCCAAGGTTAAGACCTATGTGAAGGGCGTTCATGCTGCTGTTGAGGCAGGCGACAAGGCGAAGGCAAACGAGGCGCTTAAGGCTGCGATCTCCGAGATCGATAAGGCTTGCTCCAAGGGCGTTTATCACGCAAATACCGCTTCCAGAAAGGTATCCAGACTTTCCAAGGCAGTTGCTGCGATGGCCTAAGCTTTCCATCACACATATAAGTTAGAAATCAAATGCTCAGGACTAACCCGCCTGAGCATTTTTTGTTGGTATATACTATTTCGAAGCGATCATTTTCGTGAGGTCACGAAAATGGTCTAAAGTCTGATCCACTAAGCACTTCTATATCTTCAGTCTGTATACGCGGCTCGGTCTTCCCTTTGAAAAGCTCTTTCTTTCAGATGTGATCTCCGCAAATCCGGCCTTTGATATACTCTCGATCTTACTGATCGTAAATTATCCTTGATTCGCTTTACAGCCTGTCTCTTCGTATATATTTCACATTCCCTTTCAATCTGATGAACAAAAATCCCGCAGAGCTCTTTTGCCCTGCGGAATCACACATTGTAGTTCATTATTCCGTTATCAAATGCAATACGCTTTGAAAAAGAGGTTATCTTTAACAATAGTTTAGCTTAGATTTTAACTATCTGTTCTAATCCCTTTATATTCTGATAGAATGCCAGCATTTTCTGCAATTAACTTATTCATATCTATATGCACACACTTTTGGAAACCCGCCTTTTTCCACTCAAAAATTCCGGTTTCAGTTCAGATATAAGTATCGCCGCAAAAATAAAGACAAAACCTATCATCAATTGTGCGTTTATCTCCTCAGCCGCAAATAAAACACCAAAAATAACACCAAAGACTGATTCTAAACTTAAAATCAATGAAGCGCTTGAGGAAGAAGTATATTTCTGTCCTATATTCTGTAACAGCAAAGAAAGCGCTGTACAAATCACTGCCAGATATAAAATACCACCTATTGCAGAAGGTGTTGCTGTTATACTTATCGGCCTTTCAATAGTAAAGGATAATATCCATGCAAATATTGCAGCAAAGCCAAACTGAAGAATAGTAATCAATACAGGATCCAGTCCCTTTCCCAACCTTGCAACAGATACAATATGTGCCGCAAATAAAACCGCACTTAACAAAGCAAGCCCATCTCCTATAGAAAGAGAGATACTTTCTGTAAATGTTGCAAGGCAAATACCTATAATGCATAGAATTGCAGCAATTACATTATAATTGTCAGGCTTACGTTTCTCAATGAGCCATGCCAGAAAAGGAACTACCACGCAGTAAGAAGATGATAAAAACGCACTTTTACCTGGCATTGCGAAAATCACCCCTACAGTTTGACTGCAGTATGCCAAAAATAGACAAAACCCAATGATTGCCCCGTGAGACAAATACGTTTTATTCAAAAAAATAAGTTTTTTATGAAAAATAACACTTAAAACAATACACCCTATAGAAAAACGCAGGGCTAAAAGAAGATTGGGCGAAACAGCGTCAGTGGATGTCTTTACAACAACCAGTGAACTTCCCCATGCAATTGCTACAAATAAGAGGGCAAGCTTCGCCATTAAATCTCTTTTTCCAGCTTCCATTTTGATACCTCCTATGCAAACGTCACAACAGTTCCCGCTTTTCCTTCCAAAGCTTCAAGAGCTTTGTCCAAGCTTGTGATAATAGCTTTTTTATTGGGATAAGAACGGACAAACTTCATCGCCGCTTCTACCTTGGGCAACATACTTCCTGGTGCAAACTGGCCCTCTTCCACATATTTTGCAGCTGCTTTTAAACTCATATGATCCAAAAATGTCTGATCTACACTTCCCCAGTTGATTGCAACCTTTTCTACTTCAGTTAATATCATTAATATGTCTGCATCCACATTTTCTGCAAGAAGTTCAGCGGCAAAATCCTTATCAATTACTGCAGCAACCCCTTCAAGAGTGCCATCCGCTCTCTCCACAACAGGAATCCCTCCGCCTCCGCATGAAATCACTATAGATGAAGACCACAAATCGCGAATAGCTTGTATCTCTACAATCCGTCGCGGCATTGGAGATGCTACAACTCTACGAAATCCCCGCCCTGCATCCTCCATCATATGATATCCCTTTTCTTCCTCCAAACGTTTTGCCTCTTCCTGTAAGTAAAATGGGCCGATTGGTTTTGCAGGCTTATCAAATCCCGGATCTTTTTCATCAACAATTACTTGTGTCACCACGGTCAATACCGGATAGTTTTTATTTCGGATGCCCAACGCATACTTTAATGACTGCTGAAGTTGATATCCTATATATCCCTGACTCATGGCTCCACATACGTCAAAAGGCATAGATGGTGTCACGTCCTTTGCGGTTTCTGAAGCAAGCACAATTCTTCCAACCTGAGGTCCATTTCCGTGAACAATAGCCAGTTCATGTCCTTGCTCACTAATCTCAGCAATTCTCTCACAAGTTTTTCTCACCGTGTGCAGTTGTGCATCCGCTGTTGGTTCACTGCCCTTTGTCTGAAGTGCATTCCCCCCTAAAGCTATCACTATTTTCGACATAATATCCCTCCCTGAATCGATACGTTTTCCTTGTTTAAGCCCAGAAAAAGTTTTATAATATAAACATCAAAAAAGAGGATGCACATATGATAAAACTAGTTCCTATTCAAAATATTTTCTGTTCAAAAGATGATGAAACTAAAATTTGCAGCTTTGATGATGAGATTGTATCTAAGCCTACCACACCATTAATTCATCCTATGTCCCGTATCTGGCTGATACTGGATGGAGATGGAAAACTTCTTTTAAATAATCGAAGCTTTAATCTGTCAAAAGGATCTCTGGTATCAGTTCTTCCTTGGCAGATTACTGAAATATCTGAAGTTCATTCAACTCTTCGCTTTTTTGTTGTGGCATACTATTTTGATAATATAAACGAAATCATCAAGACCTTTTACAACCCCGGACGCCATAACCTTTCCGTTGTGCAGACTCTTTCCCAATCTCCAGTCCTTTCACTTAATGATGCCGAATTTTCCGAAATGCAACATCTATTCTGGCAGATACGGGATGAATTACATACGCAGTCAGTTCAGGAAATATCCTCCGCTTCTAACTCGCTTCAACTCCGAGGCTTAAGTAACTTGTATATAACCAACAAACTGATTGAAATTATTGTTTCGCTTATCCGTTCTGGTCAAATGCATCCTATGCCCTCTGCGACCATCGATGCTAGCGAAATTCTTCATTTTTTGTATACTCATTTAAATGAAAAAATAACGCTTTCCATGCTGTCACAAAAATTTTATATGAGCGAATCCGCGATAAGCTCCTATCTCAACAAAACTACTGGATTGTCTTTCTTTGACTTACTGAATGAAATACGTATCGGAAAAACAATCAGCTATCTGTTATATACCGATCTCACGCTAGAGGAACTGGCGGAAATATTAGGCTTTGTTGACAGCGCTCATATTAGCAAAGTGTTTCTTGCTAGAATCGGCATGAAGGCAAACGATTTCCGCAAAACATACCAGTCTGTCGGAAATATGTGTCATATTAAAGATCGGCAGATTTTCTATTCCGTTGTCTCCTATATATACAGGAATTACGCAGAAAATCTCCAGTTAAACACTGTAAGCCAGCAGTTTCATATTTCTCCGAAAGAATTAAACCAGATTCTCCTTTTTCAGGTTGAAAAAAGCTTCAATGATTATCTGAACTTCATACGGGTAAACCGAGCCTCAGAACTTCTGCTTCAAACAAACAAAAGTATTCTCACCATCGCCCTTGAAGTCGGATACCACAACGAAAAAACTCTCGCAAGAAATTTCCTTCACTACCGTTCCATTACACCTGGAAATTTTCGGCGTAATATTGAGCTTCAAAAAACTCAGCTATAACTTGTCAGAAGCTTGATCAGCAAAGCGTAGCGTAAATAACCGCTTTAATTGTATGCATTCGATTCTCAGCCTCGTCAAATACCACAGAACGTTTTGATTCAAAAACCTCGTCAGTCACCTCCATCTCCGGAAGACCAAACTTCTCGGCAATATCCGCTCCGATTGTAGTTTTTGTATTATGGAAGGATGGCAAACAATGCATAAAGATTGCCGTATCTTTCGCTTTTTTCATTACCTGACTATTTACCTGATAGTCCTTTAATAGACGGATTCGCTTTTCCCACACCTCATCAGGCTCTCCCATCGATACCCAAATATCTGTATAAATCACATCCGCATCTGTAGCTCCCTCATCAACATTCTCTGTAAGCCTTACTGTGCAGCCATTTTCTCTTGCAATCTCCTGCGCAGTTTCCACCAGAGCGGCTGCCGGGAACAGTTCCTTTGGCGCACAGGCTGTGAAATTAATTCCCATCTTCGCACATGCTACCATCAGAGAATTCCCCATATTATTTCTGGCATCTCCCATAAATGTAAAATTCAGTCCCTTTAATCTTCCAAATTTTTCCTCAATTGTCAAAAGATCTGCCAACATCTGCGTCGGGTGGAACTGATCTGTCAGACCATTCCATACAGGAACTCCTGCGTATTCCGCCAGTTCTTCCACCAGGGCCTGATCAAAACCACGGTATTCGATACCGTCATACATCCGTCCAAGCACCCGGGCTGTATCCGCAATACTCTCTTTCTTTCCCATTTGGCTGCTTCCCGGATCAAGATAGGTAACGCCCATTCCCAGATCCATTCCTGCCACTTCAAAGGAACAACGTGTTCTGGTAGAAGTTTTTTCAAACAGAAGGACGATATTCTTTCCTTCCAGATACTTGTGTGGAACGCCTGCTCTCTTCATTCGCTTAAAATCTTTCGCAAGATCCAGAAGATAACGAATCTCCTCAGGTGAATAATCCAGTAATTTTAAATAGTTTCTTCCTCTGATATTTGTTGCCATTGTTCATTCTCCTCCTACAATAAGACTTGTGGTGGTTAGATACCTGACAACCAGTCAGGACT
>JAUNHA010000032.1:8256-24079 GCA_030524135.1 Eubacteriales bacterium | reverse complement strand
AGAAAGAGACGATCAGCGGTGAGGAATTCATGCAGATCCTTAACAGCAAGGAGAACACGATCGAACAGCAGGCAGAGTTAAACCGGCTGCATGAGATCGAAACGGAAACCCCTGACGAAGACGCGAAGACAAAATAAACGCGCGGATAAATCAATTTACTTGCCGATGTGATAGAAAAATACAGAGTATCGCGTTGTGCCCCCGAAGAAGTAACTTCGGGGGTTTTTGTGTGCAGAGCTTTTCGCAAAAAAGAATAGAATGCCTTTGGAACATTTGAATAATTTTAACTTATGCATAATGCAAATAAATGAAAAAAATTAACAACAAAATATTGCGTGGGGGGGGGATGTAAATTGTGATATATTATGGAAATGCTGACAGTTTGATGACAAATGGCTAACATAAGTTGCGCTCAGATTATGACCTGCTTATAAGACCTGGTTAAGAATTGCAGCGGAGATATCTATTTAAGCAGGAGGGCGAGAATGAGAAGGCTGAAAAGAAATATTGCATGGGCGCTAAGTGCCACGCTGATCCTTTCGTCGGTATTTCCGGCATCAGCAGTGCAGACAGAGGCTGTATAGCAGGAGTCAGGCATGGTTACGGTGCTTGTGGAAGAAACACCGGGTGGGGTACTTGTCGTAAGCAGTATGGAGGAAGACCGGGATCCGACAGAAATGTATTTTCCGGTTGGGATACCAGTGGAGGTGCCGAAGGGAACCAGGATAACGGTTTATGATGAAGGAGATAAATATGATGATAACAGTGGTACATTTTTGCTGAATTACATCATAAATGGAGAGCAAATCCGGTATGATGAGCTGATGAGTAATGAATTTGATGTAAATGAGGATACGACCTTCAGTGCGGAATTTGTCCGGATACCGTATGAAGAAAACCCGTTTCCAAGCTGGCCGGTAGACCCCGAGCAGCAGGAAGAGGCGGATCCGGATAAGCTGCAGTATCCATATTTTGTGAATGATTCCGGAAAATATATCCGTACACTTTATCCGGATAGTGATAGCGTTGAAGTGCAATTATATGATAAAAAGTCATATCGCAATTATCGGACGGCAAATGGAGACTTCAAATTTGGTGCGGTAAGAGCAGGTGATATAACGGAATATATTACGAGATATAGTAAAGATAAACCGGAGGGAGAAAAGCTTTATTTTGATGAGGAGACAGAGCTGTACGGAAAAAAGATCAGTGCCGGAATAGATTCAAATGGATTATTCCGGGTAGATGAATTGGAAGACGGATATAGATATGTTTTTGACATCCTGCAAACCTATAAAAGATCTGGGGACAAAGAAATAACAGCTCGTGTAAACAGGCTTCAGCTTGATAGAAGCGTGCGGATTCATGCAGAATATCCAATCGCAGTCCTGGAATCAGGAATTGTAAGCGCTTCTGGCGGCAGCTATTATTTCAGTGATGGCGAAAAGGTTCGTGATGTTCTGACGGCAGATGTAAATCCTATGCTTGGTATTACGCCGAGTGGTAATTGGATTGATGAAGATGGAGAGGATATTACAGATGAACCGGCGGGAAGTCGGCTGAATGCTAATCGGCAGGCATATGCCTATGCAAAATATACAGACTATAAACCTCAGGCTATCGCATAGCCGGAGCTCGAGAAACCGATTTATCTTGATAGTGAAGATGGAATGCATTACACAGATCTGGATGGGAATCCGGTGACCAATGCGTTTATCGAAGCTGATCGCACAGATGGGTGGATTTATCTGGATGAAAACGGCGAACCGGTTTCCGGGCAGTTTGTGGAAAGTACGAAAGGAACTCCGTGGTATGTATGGCTTACCTATGGAACCTCACATGATGTTTCCAGTGCTTTTTTACTTGAGGAACAGGATACAGATGCGCTTTATTATTTGAAAGATTTCTCTCAAGGAGCAGGCATTGTGCAGGAAGCTTGGAGGACACGCTCAAGTGAGAAATACCAGCTTCCGATCTGGCATTATTTCGCGAGGGATGGCAAAGCTGTTACAGGAAAACAACGGATAGATGGTGTCTCATATACATTTGATGAGGCATATCGATGTGTGCTGCCGGGCTGGAATGAGACGGAGAAGGGCAGACTGTATTTTGCTGATGAAAGCTTTGAACCGGTCAACAAGGCGTTTGCAGTCTGGGATGAAGAGACCAGTTATTATCTGAAAGATGGTGCTGTGGATGCAACGGGAGAAGTGCATGAGATCAGAGTAAACAGAAATGTATGCATGTACCAGGCGGAAGAGGTCAGAGAAGAAGGCAATGCTCCGAACTTCAGGAAGATTACCACAGACAAGCCATTTGCAGACAGTGCCATTTCGACGATCTATTTCCTCATAGACGAAACAGGACGTGTGCTCAAAGAGCAGTGGAATGATACGGAAACAAAATACTATGGGAAAGATGGAAAGGCTTATCAGAACGGACGTTTTGAGATTGACGGTAAATTCTATAACTTTGATAAAGAAGGAGAAGTAAAAATAGACGAACCGATAGAAGAAGAGACACTTCCAAAGGTAGTGAAAGCACTCGCAAAGCTTCTGAAAAATCTGCATGTAGCTGAAGATAAGGTAAATTCGGAAGAAGAGGCAGCAGCATTCATTCGTGAGTATATAGAAATGGGCGATTATCTGCCGGAGGGTATTGCAATCGCAACGATCAGCACAGCCTCCAGAAGCGATGCTTTCCGCGCGGCAGAAAATGGTGTGGACGGACATTATTTCTATAATATTACGATTTATGATGAGACAGAGGACGAAGAAGCAAGTCCATCTGCAGCATGGAAAAGACAGAGATCGGAAGAGCCGGAAATTTCGACCGGGAGTGTTGCAGGACGTAAAACAGCAACAGCAAAGAATAACAAGCTGATCATTGATGCAGCCGTTCCGGATGTTCCGGATCGGGAACAGGCAATGAGGGAACTTGAAACCGAGATAAAAGATATGCTCAAGATGTTGACTTTGCAGCAGTCTGATGCAGATGATATGCAGGGCTATCTGCTGCTTGTGAAAAAAGCAGTAAATGATATGCTTCCAAACGGATATACGGCGGAACTTCAGCTGATTGCTGATCAGTGCAATCCGCCGGTGCCCGGTAATAGTGCTGATCCGACCGGTCAGGAAGGAACAGCAGCTGTGGATGTATGGTTACATGACAGCGCTGGAACGAAAGGATATGTATCTGGACATGTAATGATTGCGCCGACGCCTTACGACGGAGCCTCCAGAGAGGTATTTGAGCGCGTACAGGACTATCTTGACGAACTTGAGCTTGAAACAATTTCACACGGAACCGCACAGGATTATGCAGAGTATGTGCAGGATAAATTGATGAAACTTGTACCGAAGGGTTACCGGACAGAGGTTATGGCAGAGGAGAGTGGCTTTATTGCACCAGTTGCAGGCAGTAAAGCGGAACCTGACGGAAAAAATGGAACGATTAGTCTTAAGGTTCTTGTAGAAGACAAAATAGGAAATCGCCTGCTGGAAGAAGTGGATCTGGTGATCCTTGCAAAAGCCTATGAAGCGGAGCCGGAAGAACCGGAGAAGCCTGAGCCGGAAAAACCTGAGACTCCGGATCCTGAGAAACCAGAAAAACCGGTAAAGCCGTCAAGGCCAGGCAGCAGTTCAGGCGGAGGAAGCTCTTCTAACCGCCCGTTTGTAAAGAATGATACAAGAGGAGAATTGCAGCAGCTGGAAAGCGGACAAAAACGGTTCCTGAAAGCAGATACCAACACTTATGCGCAAAATGAATGGGCAAAAGTGGATGGTAAGTGGTATTATTTCAATAATAATACGCAGGCGGTAAGCGGCTGGAATTTGATTGAAGGCAAGTGGTATTTCCTGAACGAAAATGATCAGTCGATGCAGCTGGGATGGCATGCAGATGGTACGGATGGAAACTGGTATTATCTGAATAAAAATGGTACGCTTGCGACCGGTTGGATTATGATGGATGGCAGATGGTATTATCTGAATGAGGTTTCAGAGGGAGCCACCTATATCCAGACAGAGGATGGAAGTTGGAAATTCAACGGAGAGAAAAATCGTCCTTATGGAGCAATGTGGAAGGATGGCATTACGCCGGATGGCTATAAAGTTGGCGCTGACGGCGCGTGGGATGGCAAGCCGGCACAAAAGATAAATTAAAATGACCAGTTGAAATGACAGAACCTCAGAAAGGCTTATGGCGGATCGATATCAGATCTCCATAGGCCTTTCTTTTTGCCTTATAAGGATATTGCGCAATTAGAAGCAGTTGTATTGGAAGTTGAAATAGGATATACTAATTGAAAATCTAACAATAAGATATAATTTAGAAAAGATGCTATTTTACTATTAGATGCAGTTTTATTTAATAGGTTTTTAATAGTAATCATGTATTAATGTGAAAAAGGTGTATGTTATGTCTATAAAGAATATTTCTTTAAAAAACATTACAGTGTTTGATAATCTTGAGTTGCACTGTTCAGATGGGATAAATATTTTTATCGGACCAAATGGTGTGGGAAAAACGCATCTTCTTAAAATACTTTATAGTGCTTGCCGTGCGGCAGACCCTAAGGTTTCCTTTTCACATAAACTTGTACGTTGCTTTGCGCCTGATGATTATCGTATTTCCCGTCTTGTCTGCCGCAAGAGGGGGAATAATGACGCAACCATCTGTGTTTCCGGTTCGGGAGCTGGTCGAGAGAAAAAACTTCAAAAAATATCAGCATCTTTCAGTAAAAAAACGCTGAAATGGGATGCGGTGGTTACTGGCGAAAATGGATGGGAAAAACAAAGAGGAGATTTATCGAGTATTTTTATTCCTGCTAAGGAGATTCTATCCCATTCGTATAATTTGAATGCTGCTGTTGAAATGAATAATGTATCCTTTGATGATACATATTTGGATGTGATAAATGCAGCTAAAATTGCTATTTCTCCTGGAAAAAATGCTGCGGTTAAACAAACTTTATTAAATCAGATCGAAAAAATAATTGAAGGAAAGGTTTTCTTTGATGAAAAGCGTGATGAGTTCTATCTTAAACGTGGTAATTCTAAAATCGAATTTAATCTGGTGGCAGAGGGCATCCGTAAAATAGCTCTAATATGGCAGTTGGTTAAAAATGGAATACTTGTAGATGGATCTGTTCTGTTTTGGGATGAACCTGAAGCAAATATAAATCCTGTTCACATTCCGATTTTGGCAGAAATGCTTATAAATCTTCAACAAAATGGAGTTCAGGTTTTTATTTCCACTCATGATTATTTTTTAAATAAATATTTTGAAGTGAAACGTGGCACATCAGACCGTATTAAGTATCACTCATTCTTTTATGAAAATGGCAGCGTTAATGTGGAAAGTGCGGATTACTTCAAAGAGTTAAAACACAATACCATTCTTGATACATTTATTAGTCTTTATCAAGAAGAAATGGATAAGGTGATGGATTCATGATAAGAATTGATGAGTCCGGAATGAGCTTTGGACCTTTTGACGATTCCTGTATTTTTTGGGTGGAAAAATCCCAATTATATAATAAAGTTCAAAATAAAGAAGTAAAAAGCGTAGAGTTTATACTGGCAGAGAATAATAAGCTTCAATTTGTAGAGGCTAAGTCCAGTTCGCCTAGACCGACATTAGATAATAAAATTAAATTTGAGGATTTTATCAATGAAATAGCTCTTAAATTTTTGCATTCAATTAATTTATATTATTCTGGTATTTTGAGGCGCCATGAAGAAATCAATGATATTCCTGATAAGATAAAAATAATGGATAACTCTCAGGTATCAATTAGATGTATTCTTGTGATTAAGGGGCATGAAATTGAGTGGCTGCCACCTATTCAGGTAGCGCTGAATCGAAAAATGATATCAATTTCATCTATTTGGAATTTTGAAATTGCAGTTATGAATGATTCAATGGCGGAAAAAAGCTACAAGTTGATAAACAGAGATATATAAATGGAAGAAAAATCACTAAAAACACTTGAATTTTATAAGATTATTGACAGGCTGTGCGGCTTTGCGACCTCGGATGCGGGCCGCGCGCTTTGTGCGAAGATAAAACCGGATACCAATCTCAAACGGATCCGGGAATGGCAGAAGAACACGACGGACGCGGCGGAGCGCATTCATCTGAAGGGAAGCGCGCCGTCCTTTCGCGGTGTGAAAGAGATCGGCGATACGCTCAGGCGTCTGGAGGTGGGCGCAGCGCTCTCTATTCCGGAGCTGCTTTCTGTAAGCGCGGTGCTGAGCGTGGCCGCGCGGGCAAAGGCATTTGACAGAAGCGGCGGAGAAGGAGCGAATGATTCCCAGGAGGAACGTCTGGACAGCCTTTCTGATTACTTTGCCGTGCTGGAACCGTTGACGCCGGTCAACAATGAGCTGAAACGCTGCATCATTTCGGAAGATGAGCTCGCGGATGACGCGTCGGACGGACTGTTCCGCGTGCGCAGAAAGCAGAAGCAGATCTCGAATCAGATTCACGGGAGCATAACAGGGCTTCTCAATACCTACAGAGATTATCTGACAGACGCGGTCGTGACGCAGCGCGACGGGCGCTACTGCCTTCCGGTAAAGGCCGAATACAAATCCCGCGTGCCGGGTATGGTACATGACTCCTCTTCAACGGGTCTCACGCTGTTTATTGAACCGATGGCGATCGTGAAGCTCAACAACGATCTGCGCGAGCTCTTTCAGGAGGAGCAGAAGGAGATCGAAGCTGTGCTTCTGGATCTCAGCCTGCAGCTTTCCGTGCATGCGGCGGACATCAGGGAAAATATTAAATACCTGCGGAAGCTGGATATGATTTTTGCAAAGGCACTGTTTTCTGCAGAGCTGTTTGCGTCGGAGCCGGTGTTCAGCGAGGACCGGCGTATCGATATCAAATCTGCAAGACATCCGCTGATCCCGAAGGACCATGTGGTCCCGATCGATCTGAGGCTCGGAGCGGAGTTTGATCTTCTGGTGATAACCGGTCCGAACACCGGCGGAAAGACGGTCTCTCTGAAGACGGCGGGGCTTCTGCAGCTTATGGGACAGGCAGGCCTCCATATCCCGGCAAATGAGGGCTCGGTTCTCGGTGTGTTTGATGAGATCTATGCGGATATCGGAGATGAACAGAGCATTGAACAGAGCCTCTCGACATTTTCCGCGCATATGACAAATATCGTGCACATTCTGGATAAGGCAGATGCGCATTCGCTCTGTCTGTTTGATGAGCTTGGTGCGGGAACGGATCCGACGGAGGGCGCGGCGCTCGCGACGGCAATTCTTCATTTCCTGCACAACATGAAGACACGCACGATCGCAACGACGCATTACAGTGAGCTGAAGGTCTATGCACTGCAGACGGAGGGCGTGGAAAATGCGTCCTGCGAGTTCGATGTGGAGACGCTCAGGCCGACCTACCGACTGCTGATCGGCATTCCGGGAAAGTCCAATGCATTTGCGATTTCCAAAAAGCTGGGATTACCGGACTATATTATTGATGAGGCGAAGAAACGACTTGAATCGGAGGATGAGCGTTTTGAGGATCTGATCCGGAAGCTCAATGACGACAGGGTACAGGCGGAGCGCGCGCGGACTGAGATCGAGAGCTATAAGCTTGAGATCGAACAGCTTCGGACCCGCATCCGTCAGAAGGAAACAAAGCTCGATGAGAACCGCGATAAGATTCTGCGGGAGGCGAAATCGGAAGCAACGCGCATTTTAAAGGATGCGAAGGATACGGCGGATTCTGCGATCCGCAATCTGAATCAGCTCGCGCAGAAGGGCGGCGCCGGGGATCTTCACGCGGCGGCTGAGACGCAGAGGGAACGCCTGCGCGCGGGACTTAAGAAAAACGAGGGCGGTGCGGCGCTTAAGATCAAGGGGCCGGCACAGCCGGTATCGGCAAAGAAAATCAAGATCGGGGATGGCGTTCGCGTCATGACGATGGGCGGCATGAAGGGCACGGTATCCACGCTCCCTGATAAGGACGGCAATATCTTCGTGCAGCTTGGAATTATGAAGTCAAAGGTCAATGTGCGGGATATCGAACTGTTAAACGAAGCTTCCGTGAGCGGACCGGGCTATGTGGAGAAGCGCGGCAGAGGACGCAGTACCGGAGCAGGCGCGGCAGGAGCCCGTGCCGGCAGCGGCGTGCGTACGAGCTTTTCGCCGAAGGCATTTTCCGTTTCACCGGAGGTCAATCTGATCGGTATGACGACGGATGAGGCTATTCCAGTCATGGAAAAATATCTTGACGACGCATACCTTGCGCATCTCGAGCAGGTCCGCGTGGTACACGGAAGAGGAACCGGCGCGCTGAAAAAGGCGGTTCACGCACAGCTGAAGCGGCTTAAATATGTAAAGGATTTCAGGCTCGGGGAGTTTGGTGAAGGCGATACGGGCGTGACGATCGTGACATTCAAATAGAAAACAGGAGTTTGCAGGAATGGCAGAGAGACAGAGAATATTGATAGTGGATGATGATGCTTCGATCGCGGAGCTCATTTCCCTTTATCTCAATAAAGAATGCTATGATACAAAAATCGTGGGAGACGGCGAGGATGCGCTCAGGGAATTTCCGCAGTATAAGCCGGATCTTGTGCTGCTCGATCTGATGCTTCCGGGGATGGACGGCTATCAGGTGTGCAGGGAACTGCGCAAGAACTCGGATACGCCGGTCATCATGCTCTCGGCAAAGGGAGAGGTTTTTGACAAGGTGCTGGGGCTTGAGCTCGGCGCGGATGACTATATGATCAAGCCCTTTGATTCAAAGGAGCTAGTGGCACGCGTAAAGGCAGTGCTCCGGCGCTACAGCACGAAGAGTACGAAAGCGGATCACAGCAACCAGACCGGTGATTATGTGGAGTATCCGGATCTGATCGTGAACCTGACGAACTATTCGGTCGTATACAAAGGGCATACGGTGGAAATGCCGCCGAAGGAGCTGGAACTTCTGTATTTTCTGGCTTCATCACCGAATCAGGTGTTCACGAGAGAGCAGCTTCTGGACCATATCTGGGGCTATGAGTATCTGGGCGATACGCGAACGGTTGACGTGCACATCAAGCGCCTTCGGGAAAAGCTGGATAACAACGAAAACTGGTCGATCGCTACGGTATGGGGCATCGGGTATAAGTTTGAAGTGAAAAAGCAGGAAGCATAAAAGCAAAAGTAAGGCAGAACGGATGAAACATCTTTTTGATCTGAATACGGAAGAAAAGATCTGCTGGATCTTCGGGGCAGGAAGCTTTTTTGGACTATATACGCGGCCGAAGCCGGGAGATCTGGTGATCGCTGCGGACGGCGGTATGGATCGGCTGAGAGCACTCGGGTTAAAGCCGGATCTTCTGATCGGGGATTTTGATTCGATGAAAGAGCCTGCGGATACGGCTGGCTCTGATACGATGAAGCTGTCAAAGACGAAGGATCTGAGTGATTCGGCAGCAGCGCTGGCACTCGGAAGGGAGCGGGGATACCGCCTCTTTTATCTGTATGGATGCACCGGCGGCCGCATTGATCATACGCTTGCAAGCGTACAGGATCTTGCTGGTCTGGCAGCTGCGGGACTGCAGGGGTATCTGTTTGATGACCATATGGCGGTCACGGCTATTGCAGGCGCTGAAACAGCCGGAGTGCTGGAGTTCCTGCCGGACATGCGGGGCATGATCTCCGTTTTTTCCCACAGCGACTGCTGCGAAGGCGTGCGGGAGGATGGCCTGAAATATACCGTGGCGGAGCACAGGCTCACGAATACCTTTCCGCTGGGGTTAAGCAATGAATTTACAAAGCTTCCTGGAAGCGTGCGCGTAGGAAAAGGCGTGCTGGTGATCGCATTTGAACTTCCGGAGCGGGAGGAAATGAATTAACGGGTAAGCAAACAAATTAAAAACTGTCGCACCTCTGATTTTCATCATTGGCGCGGCAGTTTTTTGCATCTGCGGATCATGCCCGTATTCCGGGTTCATGATCCGTAGATTATAAGGTTGTTTGTTATTAATAAGCTCTGCCCCAGTATACCATCTTCTTTGCAGGCTTTCCGCAGTTTACGCAAACCTCGGAGATCTGTTCCTGCGCAAACGGCATGCAGCGGGAGGTGGCGCCGGTCTTTTCCTTGATCGCGTCTTCGCATTCACGGCAGCCGCACCACATTGCCTTTACAAATCCGGTCTTCTCATCCAGGATCTTTTCCATTTCATCGATCGAGGTTGCGGAGAAGGTGTGGCTATCAAGATGCTGTTTTGCCATCGCATACATGTTTTTCTGAATGTCTTCCAGAAGCTCGCCAACTTTTACATCGAGCTCATCGAGAGAAACGGTGATCTTCTCACGGGTATCACGGCGGACAAGGACAGCCTGATTATTCTCAATGTCACGCGGACCGATCTCCACGCGCAGCGGAATGCCTCTCATTTCGCAGTCGGCAAACTTCCAGCCCGGGCTCTTGTCACAGGCGTCTACCTTTACGCGGAAGCCCTTTTCAAGAAGCGTGGACTTAAGCTCTGCGGCCTTTTCAAGTACGCCTTCCTTCTTCTGCTGCACCGGAATGATGATGACCTGTGTCGGTGCGATGTGAGGCGGAAGCTTGAGGCCGTCGTCATCGCCGTGCACCATGATGATCGCACCGATAATACGGGTGGATACGCCCCAGGAAGTCTGGTGTACATACTGGAGCTGGTTGTTTTTATCGCTGTACTGGATGCCGAACGCGCGGGCAAATCCGTCTCCGAAGTTGTGGGAGGTACCGGACTGCAGCGCTTTTCCATCATGCATCAGGGCTTCGATCGTATAGGTTGCGATTGCACCTGCAAACTGTTCCTTTTCTGTCTTCTGACCGCGAACCACCGGAATTGCAAGTACCTCCTCACAGAAGTCCGCATAGAGATTGAGCATCAGCTCCGTACGCTCTCTTGCTTCCTCTGCGGTCGCATGTGCAGTATGTCCTTCCTGCCACAGGAACTCACGTGAACGAAGGAACGGACGGGTCGTTTTTTCCCAGCGTACAACGGAACACCACTGATTGTAAAGCTTCGGCAGATCGCGGTGGGAATGGATCGCACGGCTGTAGTAATCGCAGAACAGGGTTTCCGAGGTCGGACGCACACAGAGACGCTCGGTAAGAGGCTCAAGGCCGCCCTGTGTTACCCATGCCACCTCAGGCGCAAAGCCCTCGACGTGATCCTTTTCCTTCTGCAGAAGGCTTTCCGGGATAAAGATCGGCATGGAGCAGTTCTCTACGCCGGTTGCCTTAAAGCGGCGGTCAAGCTCGTGCTGGATATTTTCCCAGATCGCATAGCCTGCCGGCTGAATGACCATGCAGCCTTTTACACAGCTATAATCGGAAAGCTCCGCTTTTCTTACGATGTCTGTATACCACTGGGCGAAGTCGACACCCATAGGGGTGATATCCTCAACTAATTTCTTGGTTTCGTTTGCCATTGTATGATCCTTCCTCTGTCTTTGCCGCATGAAACAGCAATGCTTTTCTAAATTATATAAGTAATTCTTTTCAGCGACTATCATAAAGGAAACAGCCCCAAAAATCAAGTTATGAACGGATTTTATTGCGGTGCCGGACAGAACTGTGATATTCTATAGATACCGTTTATGACGGAGTAAGGAAAAGAAAAGAGGGAATCAATATGGATGGAAGTTTTGTACTGGTATTACTTGGATTTCTAGCCTCAATTGCCATTGTGCTGTTCATCTGGTGGATTTTGCAGGTAGTGGCAAACTGGCTTATTTTCACGAAAGCAGGAGAAAAAGGATGGAAGTCGATCATTCCGATATATGCTGATTATATTACATTCAAAATTTCGTGGAAAAAGGGAAAGATGATGTTCTGGGTATGGCTGATCGGAAATTTCCTGATGAGCTATGGCTATTACGCGCAGACAGATGCACAGGCAATGGGAGTTGCGTCAAATCCGGTGATCGGACTTGTCAGTGTGATTGGGACGCTTGCGGCATTTGTTATCACGGTGCTTCTGGCGCTTAAGAAATCACAGGCTTTCGGTCATGGCGCAGGATTTGCCATCGGTCTGCTGTTCTTATCTCCGATTTTCACGATGATTCTTGGATTTGGATCTTCGTTCTATCAGGGACCGCAGGAGTAATGTATTCTGTTATAGAGATATATGACACCTGTCGCCGGGAATAACCAGAGAAACAGGACGAACATAGGAGCTGTAAAAGTGATCTCTCATTTTTACAGCTCCTTTTATGTGATAATTCCTGGAAGATGTTGATTACTGTTCCTTAATCGCACCGTCCCGGAACGCCTCCAAAAGCTCCTCGAGATCCGCGATCTGTTCCTTCAGCATTACGCCGGTATCGGTGTCGGCTACGCGGACACGCGGGCTCATCCGCTCCACGACCTCTACGCGCGGTGAAAGCTCCTTACCCTCGACGAACGGCTCATGCGCCGCAATGGAGATGTTTTCGGAGTTGTAGATGAGCGTGTATCCCGCGATGCCGGTACGCTTGTGGTAGGCTTTTGCGAGACCGCCGTCGATGATGAACAGCTTTCCGCCCGCCCGGTAAGGAAGTTCACCTTCCTTCAGCTTTACCGGAACATGTCCGTTTACAATGTGTCCCTTTTCCTCGGAGACGCCGAATTCCCGCAGGATCTTATTGACGGTCTCGGCCGAATCAATGAGCTTGTAGTACGGGTTCATCGCCTCTTTCTGAATTTCCTTGTCTTCCGTAAAGCGGAGCTCGAAGGAAGCCATGCGTGATTTTCCAAAGAGCGGGGAAAGTCTGCCGCACCACAGATACCACATCATATCGACGGCATCCTGCTTGTGCTTTTCTTCCTCAGGCGTTTCCGCGTCCATATAGTAGGCATCGATCGCTGCCTGATTAAAATAGTCCATGAGCTTCTTGCCGGAAAGCTTCTTTCCATCCACGCGGATCGAATCGAATTCCCCGTCCGCGGTCATCGGAATGCATCCGTGGAACAGCAGGTTCTGGTTCGCGCACTTGTACATGGAGCCGTGTGTGTACAGGAAGCGGATGTGCTTCTGAAGCAGACGGCTGTGACGGAAGGAGTGCCGAAGCGATTCGAGCAGATCCTGTTCTTCCTTTGTAAGCGTGTAGGGCGCTTTCGGGTCAATGGTCGGAAAATGCTTGTCCGTAAGCGGGTATTCCTTTCCACCAAGTACCAGAACGCCGCGCTGATAATCGACCTTGTCGAGCAGCAGGCGGTCCTGCATTTGGTATTCAGGATGACGGAGAATGAGCTGTCCCTCAAGCTTCATCTGAATGACGGTGATCGCCTTGTGCATGCGCGCGGCGAGTTCCGGCGCGACCGCGTCATATTCATTTTCGTCCAGAATGTGCGGCATGAAACGGCTGCAGGGATCGTTTCCGTAAACGGCCTGTGCGAACATGGAGAGCGGACGCAGATTGATACCGTAGCCGTCCTCGAGGAGGTCAAAATTATTGTATCCCATCGCGATGCGGACGACGTTGCAGACGCAGGCAGTGTTGCCACAGAATGCGCCCATCCAGTCAATGTCGTGATTGCCCCACTGGATATCCACGTTCTGATACTGGCAGAGCTGTTCCATGACAAGGTCCGGATGCGGGCCTCTGTCGAAAATATCCCCGATAATGTGCAGGGAATCGATCGTAAGGTTGTGAATCAGGTCACAGAGTACCTGGATGAAGCCTCCGCCGGAGCCGACGCGGATGATCGTGTCCACAATAGACTGATAATAGATCTGCTTATCTGCGGCGGTATCATCGACCTGCAGGAGCTCGTCAACGATATAGGCATATTCCTTCGGAATTTTTTTTCGTACCTTTGAGCGCGTGTACTTGGAAGACACGTGCCGGCAGATCTGAATCAGCCGGTATATGGTGAGTTTCTGCCACTCGTCCGTATCCGGAAGCTCTTTTGATTTTTTACGCAGAAGGCGTTTTGGATAATAAATGAGTTCGGCGAGCTCGGATTGCTCTTTTTCCGTAAGATACTGTCCGAAAATGTCTGAGATTTTCGTGCGGATCACGCCGGAGGAGGAGCGGAGCAGGTGGATGAACGCCTTATCTTCTCCGTGTATATCACTGAAAAAATATTCGGTACCTTTGGGAAGTCCCAGGATGGCATTCAGGTTGATGATTTCTGAAATTGCGCTCTGGCGGTTTGGAAAATCTCTTGCAAGCAGTGCAAGATAGGCTGTGTCCCTCATGATATGGTTCCTTTCTATATTCAACGCAGGGAGGTATCCCTTATGGGATTTTATTTAGAATAATTTTCTATTACATATATAACAAAAAGCGCGGCGTATTGGAAGAGAATTTCGAGAATCTTAAACAAGCGTTATTTATTTCACAGGTTTGCCTGTTTTATGCATTTTTGCCTTGCCCATGCGGTATGCCTGGGGTATAATGAAATAAATCTCACAGGAGAACTAATATGGGGAAAGAAAATACAGTACGGATAATGCTTCCGGAGCAGGTAAAGCAGATTTTGAATACGCTCCGGGAGAACGGATTTGAGGCGTTTGCCGTCGGCGGCTGCGTGCGCGACAGCCTGCTCGGACGCGTGCCCGGAGACTGGGATATTACGACCTCAGCGCATCCGGAGGATGTGAAAAAAATATTTAAAAGAACGGTGGACACCGGAATCGAGCACGGGACGGTTACAGTGCTTTTAAAAGCCGGGGAGAATGCTGCGCCAGGGCATAGCGGCTTTAACGGGTATGAGGTCACGACTTACCGCATTGACGGGGAATACAGGGATGGAAGACATCCGGAAGCGGTCAGCTTTACGCCCTCTCTTTCAGAGGATCTGAAGCGCCGTGATTTTACGATCAACGCGATGGCGTACAGTGAAGCGGACGGTCTCGTAGATCTGTTTCAGGGGCTTTCTGACCTGGAAGAGGGCGTGATCCGCTGCGTGGGAAATCCGGATGACAGGTTTTCGGAGGACGCGCTTCGGATTCTGCGCGCGGTGCGCTTTGCCGCGCAGCTTGATTTTACCGTCGAGACGAAAACGGAGGAGGCGATCCGTTCGCATGCGGAAAATCTTCTGAAGGTCAGCCGGGAACGCATTCAGGCGGAGCTCTCAAAGCTATTATGCTCACCGCATCCGGAAAGGACGGCGGAGCTCTTCCATCTGGGGCTTGCTGCATATCTGTGCGAGGGCTTCCCGGAGGTGGTGCCGCAGATTTATACAGAGCTGCGTGCATCGCTCGGACAGGCAGAAACGGGGAAAGAAGATGCAGAAGAAGCCGAAGCCGGGGCGCTTTTGTTTTCTGCCGTGCCGCTTTCACGGAAATATCTGCGCTATGCGGTCATGCTTGCGGAAATGGAGGAAAAAAAAGCCGGAAGTCTGCTGCAGGCGCTCAAGCTGGACAATGATACGATTAAGAAGACAAGGACTCTCGTCAGCTATCTGTTTTCACCGATCGCGCCGGACAGATATGAACTCAAAAAGGTAATGCAGCAGATGACGCCGGAGCTGATGCGGGAGCTTTTGCTGCTGAAACAGGCTTTTTCCAGAACTGCGCGTTACCGGAGACACTGCCCGGAGGAGGATGCGGGGAAGCTCCTCGGGCTGCTTTCGGAAATCGAACGCAGGGAAGAACCGGTTTACCCCGGAGATCTGATCCTGCGCGGCAGCGATCTGATCGCGGCGGGGATGGAGCCGGGACCGGAGCTCGGGCGTATTCTCGCGGAGATGCTTGACGATGTACAGCACAATCCGGTGCATAATTCCGTACTTTATCTGATCTCGCAGTATGTTGCAAAGAAAAGGGGAAAATAGCCTGTTTGGAGTTGCAACATTTTGTATAAAAAGTTATACTTAAAGAGTGACATTTTGG
>JAUNHA010000032.1:0-8156 GCA_030524135.1 Eubacteriales bacterium | reverse complement strand
GTTTGGAGTTGCAACATTTTGTATAAAAAGTTATACTTAAAGAGTGACATTTTGGAGGTATTGCCACAGCGGCAATCTCCTGTGCCATTCATGGCAAAGATTAAAAATTAAACGGATATGAGGAGGCTACAGACATGAAGGTAATCGCTACAACAAATGCACCGGCGGCAATCGGACCGTATTCACAGGGATATGAGGTAAACGGATTTGTATTTACATCGGGACAGATTCCGGTGGATCCTGAGACGGGTGCGGCGCCGGAGGGCATCACCGCACAGGCGGAGCAGTCCTGCAAAAACGTTCAGGCTATTCTGGAAGCGGCAGGATGCAGCATGGATAAGGTGATCAAGACCACCTGCTTTATCGCGGACATGGGAGATTTTGCAGCGTTCAATGAGGTTTATGCGAAGTACTTCACCGGCAAGCCGGCAAGAAGCTGCGTTGCAGTAAAGACACTTCCGAAGAATCTGCTCTGCGAGATCGAGGCGATCGCTGAGAAATAAATAAAAAGCGCGGCGCCGTACGGACCGTTCCGGCGGCCTGCGGTGCCGGATAAAAGCGCAGATAATAAAGACAGGGAGAATGCGCAGACATGAGAGATTATCTTGCAATTTACAGGGAATGGTTAGAAAATCCCTATTTCGACGAGGATACAAAGGCGGAGCTTAAGGGGATCGCGGACGATGAAAACGAGATCCGCGAGCGGTTTTACATGGATCTTGCTTTTGGTACGGCAGGTCTTCGCGGCATTATCGGTGCCGGAACGAACCGGATGAACAAGTACGTCGTACGGCGTGCGACCCAGGGTCTTGCAAATTATATCAAAAAGCAGGGAGGCGGGGAAAAGGCGGTTGCGATCGCCTATGATTCCCGCCACAAGTCCGATGAATTTTCCGAAGAGGCAGCGCTCTGCCTCGCGGCAAACGGCATCAGAGCCTATCGCTTCGACAGTCTGAGACCTACGCCGGAGCTTTCCTTTGCGGTGCGGGAGCTTGGCTGCATCGCGGGTATCAATATCACGGCGAGCCACAACCCGTCCAATTATAACGGATACAAGGTCTACTGGGAGGACGGCGCGCAGTTCACGCCGCCGCACGATAAAGGCGTAACGGAAGAGGTGCTTGCGATCACGGATATGTCAGCCTGTCTTACGATGCCGAAAGAGGAAGCTGAGAAAGCAGGACTTTACGTGACGATCGGTGCTGAGATCGATGATAAGTATATCGGACATGTCAAGGACGCGATCGTAAACAGAGACGCGATCGCGAAGATGCAGGACAGCATCCGCATCGTCTATACGCCGCTGCACGGCACGGGTCATGTGCCGGCCATGCGTGTGATGAAGGAGCTTGGATTTGAGCATGTATTCGAGGTGCCGGAGCAGGCGCTTCCGGACGGTGATTTTCCGACGGTTTCTTATCCGAATCCGGAATCGGCAGCCGCTTTTAAGCTGGCGCTCGCTCTCGGAAAGGAAAAGGATGCGGATCTCGTGCTTGCCACGGATCCGGATGCGGACCGCCTCGGCGTCTATGTAAAGGATGCAAAGTCCGGTGAGTATATTCCTCTGACCGGAAATATGTCGGGCGCGCTTTTGTGCGAATACGTGCTGAGCCAGAAGAAGGCGGCGGGACAGATCCCGGCTGACGGACAGGTGGTAAAATCCATTGTCACCACAAACCTTCTGGATGCGGTCGCGGCAGACTATGGCTGCGAGCTGATCTCGGTTCTGACCGGCTTTAAGTGGATCGGACGCGTTATTCTGGAGGATGAAAAGAGCGGACACGGCCATTACCTCTTCGGAATGGAAGAGAGCTATGGCTGCCTGATCGGAACCTATGCGCGTGACAAGGACGCGATCTCGGCGGTGGCGTCTCTCTGTGAAGCGGCGGCATATTACAAGGCGCAGAACATGACGCTCTGGGATGCCATGCTCGCTATGTATGAGAAGTACGGCTATTATAAGGAATATACCAAGTCTGTTGAGCTCGCGGGCATTGAAGGACTTGCAAAGATACAGAAGATTCTGGATACGCTTCGCAGGGAACAGCCGTCAGGCTTTGGCCCGTACGAGGTGCTTAAGGTCAGGGATTATCAGGCGGATACCGTGACTGATCTGAAGACAGGTGCGGTAGGAAAGACCGGTCTTCCGGCCTCCAACGTGCTTTATTATGAACTTACTGACAATGCGTGGGTCTGTGTAAGACCGTCCGGAACCGAGCCGAAGATCAAGTTCTACTGCGGCGTAAAGGGTACGAGCCTTGCGGATGCGGACCGGCTTGTGGACGCGCTGAACGAGGACATTGAGGCCAAGGTAAACGCGATCATCGGCTGATAACAGAAAAACTCCGCAGGTAATATATTTATGGAGCGGCAATACAGACATACGGCTTCACGAAGACGCCCGCGCACAGAGCGGGTACGTACAGAACAGGTACGAACGGAACAGATATACACAGATACTGGAAAGAAAACTGCCGGCAGTTATACGGATGCTGCCGGCAGTTCTTTACGGGAACAAAAGATACAGACGGTCAGTCTGAGGGAGCTTGCCCGGCGCTTAAAACGAGGCAGGGTGGAGCGGGATCTCAGGGTGGACAATGTAAGGGGAGCTCTGATAATCCTTGTGGTTATCGGACATTTTCTGCTGCCCTTATACTGGACGCGGCTTGTTACAAACCTGATCTATCTGATCTATGTGTTTCATATGCCCTGCTTTGTTATGATCTCGGGCTTTTATGCCAAAAACATCTGTAAGAAGGGTCGCTTTCGCTGGGGAAAGATCGTACAGCTTCTGTGGCTTTACTTTGTGTTTAAGATGATGGTGCACATTACGGAGGGAATGCTTGCGGGAAGACTTCCGCTGTTCCCGGATTTTCTGCATGAGAGCGGCGCGCCGTGGTATTTGTTTTCTCTCTCCGTCTGGTATCTGAGCATTCCGCTGATGCGCCGTTTCCGGGAATATCCGCTCAATGCGATCGTCATTGTTTCCGTGATGATTGCCGTGATTTTTATAAAATATTTTGTGACGGTGGAGGATTTTCTGTGTATTGACCGCACGCTTTCCTTTGCGCCATTCTTTTACATCGGCTATTTTTATAACCAGGAAAATCTGGATAGTTATCTTGCGGGCAGAGCCCGGAAGGGCATCGGCATATTAGCGCCGCTTTTTGCCGCCGCGGTCTTTTTTCTGACCTATGATCATCTGATGCTGTACCATATCGTGGTCTACGGGGCGCAGTATAACCGTTATTTTCCGGATCTGTTTCCGTGGCTGTGGCTTGTGAATCTGGTCTGGTATCTGATCGCGTTTATCATGTCCATGGGGCTGATCGGCGTGATGCCGGGCTGCCGCATGCGGGTCCTTACGAAGCTCGGACAGAGAAGTCTGCAGGTGTATATGCTTCACCGGCCGATCCGGGATCTTCTGCAGTATTTCGGTATGTATGAGGTTCTGAGCGCGCATTCGAAGCTTACGGTGCTTCTGGTCGTACTGTCGTCCGCGCTGCTTGCGGTATTGCTGGGGACGGATCCGGTGTATCGCGGGTTTCAGCATATCCGCACCGCTCCGGACCGGCTGCTCCTGAAACTCGGCGCGTTATAGAGTTACGGGAATGCGCCCGGAAATGTGATCCGGGAACGCGGCGGAAAAGAAAACAGAAAACGAAAAAAGAAAAAGGACCGGATGGCGCCGATCCTTTTCTGTCTGTTGTTTTAGTAGGGGGCCGGACAGCGTTTCCACTGTCCGGTATGAGTATGAAAAAGCTTTTTAAGTTATCTCTTTGATAACTGTCTTAATGATACCGGTTAAATATGACATGAATGTGTATCCGCTCTCAAAAAAACATAAAAAGAATAAAAAAAGTCTAAACAAAATCTGACAAAAAGAAAAAGACCTTTTAAAGAGGAACCTTTTGTGCTAACATAGATTAGTAAAATTGTGCGTTCAGGGATTTGGAGGAAATGATATAGATGGCTATGTTTTCACTTATGTCTAACGATATAGGCATTGATCTGGGAACCGCCAGCATTCTGGTATATATAAAAGGAAGAGGCGTCGTCCTGAAGGAGCCGTCGGTCGTTGCGATCGACAGGGACACGAACAATGTTGTGGCTTACGGAGAGGATGCGAGGCTGATGCTCGGCAGAACGCCGGGAAATCTTATGGCGGTAAGACCGCTCCGGCAGGGCGTGATCTCAGACTATACCCTGACGGAGAAGATGCTCAAGCATTTCATTGATAAGGCAGTCGGCAGAAAGACACTGAGAAAGCCGCGCGTAGCGGTGTGCATTCCGTCCGGCGCTACGGAAGTGGAAAAAAAGGCGGTTGAGGACGCAACGTATCAGGCGGGCGCGAGAGAAGTAACGATCATCGAGGAGCCGGTTGCGGCAGCGATCGGAGCGGGAATTGATATCTACAAGGCCTGCGGAAATATTGTCGTGGACATCGGCGGCGGCACTTCGGATATTGCCGTGATCTCGCTCGGAGGTCCGGTCGTCTCCGAATCTGTCAAGGTGGCCGGAGATGATTTCGATGAGGCGATCATCCGCTTTATGAGAAAGAAGCACAACCTTCTGATCGGCGAGCGTACGGCGGAGGATATCAAAGTCGGCGTCGGATGCGTATATAAGCGTCCGGAAAACCTGACCATGGAAGTGCGCGGACGAAACCTCGTGACCGGCCTTCCGAAGACGGTGCAGGTAACCTCTGATGAGACGCTCGATGCGCTCTCAGAGCCGGCGTCACAGATCGTAAACGCAGTTCATAATGTATTGGAGCGCACGCCGCCGGAGCTTGCGGCAGACATTTATGACCGCGGCATCGTGATGACGGGCGGGGGTTCGCTCATTTACGGACTGGATCAGCTGATCGAGGAAAAGACGGGAATCAATACGGTCGTTGCGGAGGATCCGCTGTCAGCCGTTGCGATCGGAACCGGAAGATTTATCGAATTTGCCAACGGAAACGATGAGGATTAAGGCGCTTGTAGAAAATATCATATATCACAACGAGCAGAATCACTACTCTGTACTGGAGCTCAGTCAGGGTAGTGATATTTTTACTGCGGTGGGCATGCTGCCGTATATCAGCATTGGAGAGACGATCGAAGCGGAAGGGGAATACAGGACCCATCCGACCTATGGGGAGCAGTTTTCCATAAGCTCCTATCAGATCACAAAGCCGGAAGACGCGGATGCGATCGAGCGCTATCTTGCAGGCGGGGCCATAAAAGGCGTGGGTCCTGCGCTTGCGGCAAGGATCGTGAAAAAATTCGGAGCGGAGACCTTCCGGATCATGGAGGAGGAGCCGGAGCGCCTTGCCGAGGTCAGGGGCGTCAGTGAAAAGATGGCCTGTGCGATCGCGGAACAGATGGAGGCAAAGCGCGGGATGCGGGATGCCATTATGTATATGCAGGGGCTTGGCATCAGCGGAAAGCTTGCGACCAGAGTGTACGACAGATACGGTCCTGCGCTCTACGCGGTGCTGGAAAAGAATCCCTATCAGCTTGCGGAGGACATTGACGGCGTTGGCTTTAAGCTTGCAGACAGCATTGCGCAGAAGGCCGGTGTTCCGCAGGATTCGGATTTTCGGATCAAGTGCGGGATCGAATATGCGCTGATTTCCGGTGCGGCAGCCGGGCATACCTATCTGCCGCGGCAGCTGCTTTTGCGCATGACGGCTGAGCTTCTGCTGATCACACCGGATAAGATCGAGCCGTTTCTTCTGGATCTGCAGATGGAGGATAAGATCCGCATCCTCGGAGGCGGAGAAGAAATCTACCTCTCCTCTTATTATTATATGGAATATAATACCGCACTCATGCTGAAGGCGCTCAACATCCGGGGAGAGAGCGACAGCGCCTATGTGGAGCGCCGCTTAAAACGCATTCAGGAAGAGAGCGGGATCGAACTGGACGAGAAGCAGCAGAATGCGCTCCGGGAGGCGGTCAACAAAGGCGTGCTGATTATTACGGGCGGACCGGGAACCGGAAAGACGACGACGATCAATGCGCTGATCCGCTATTTTGAGGAAGAGGGGCGGACGATTTCACTGGCGGCGCCGACAGGACGCGCCGCAAAGCGGATGACGGAAGCGACCGGCTGCGAGGCGAAGACCATTCACAGGCTGCTCGAGTATACCGGTTCTCCCTCCGAGGAGGAGACCGGGAGACGGCCTGATGATCCGCGTTTTCTGCGAAATGAAAATGAACCGCTGGATGCGGATGTCATCATCATTGACGAGGTGTCCATGGTGGACATCTGGCTGATGAATGCGCTTTTGAAGGCGGTCATGCCCGGAACAAGGCTGATCCTTGTGGGGGATGCAAATCAGCTTCCAAGCGTAGGGGCCGGCAACGTACTGCGCGATCTGATCGCGTCGGGCTGCTTTGAGACGGTCATGCTGACGTACATCTTCCGTCAGGCGGCGCTTTCCGACATCGTGGTCAATGCCCACCGCATCCACAACGGGGAGAAGGTGGATCTGTGCAAACAGAGCCGGGATTTTCTCTTTATCCGGGAAAAGGAGCCGCGGCGCATCACAGAGGACATCATTGTGCTGCTTGAGAAGAAGCTGCCTGCTTATGTGGAAGCGGACGCTTCAGAGATTCAGGTGCTGACGCCGACCAGAAAGGGCGCGCTCGGCGTGGAAAATCTGAACCGGGAGCTGCAGTCGGTGCTGAACCCGTCAGCGCCGGGATGCCCCGAGAAAAATACGGGTGATTTTACGTTCCGTCAGGGCGATAAGGTCATGCAGACGAAAAACAATTACGAGATCGAGTGGGAGCGCCGGAACGAACGGGGCACCGCGGTGGAGCGGGGCAGCGGGATCTTTAACGGGGATATCGGTATCGTTTCGGAGATCAATTCATATACGGATATCCTGACGGTGCGCTTTGATGACGAAAAGTATGTGGACTATGACCACAAGCATATCCAGGAGCTGGAGCCCGCCTACGCGGTGACGGTGCATAAGTCGCAGGGAAGCGAATATCCCGCGGTGATCATCCCGATGTATCCGGGTCCGCACATGCTGATGAACCGGAACCTGCTTTATACGGCGGTGACCCGCGCCAGAAAGTGCGTCTGCCTTGTGGGAATGCCGCAGGTCTTTGAGGAGATGGAAAAGAATGAGAGCGAGAACCGGCGCTATTCCGGTCTCTGCGGCAGGATAAAGGAGGCGTATGAAGTCTGAGTTAAAATGGCACGGGGGAAAGGCGGCAGCGAGGGACACGGGTCCGATTCCCGTCACCTCCCGTCTCCGGATTTCCGCTTTCCTGTCCGGCTTTCTTTCCCTGCTTTTCCCGAGACGCTGTCCGTACTGCGGGGATATCGCATCTCCCGCAGGATGCCTGATCTGCCCGGAATGTGAGAAAAGCCTTCCTTATATCAGAGGAAAGCGCTGTGAAAAGTGCGGCAAGGAACTTGGAGCGGCTTCAGTACATCTCTGCAGAGGCTGTGAAAAGCACCGCCGCAGTTTTGAACATGCGCTGTGCCTCCTGCGCTATGACGGCGTAAGCGCCGATATGATGGCGGGATTGAAATACAAACATAAAAAAGAATATGCGGATGCGTTTGCCTGGCTTCTGTACCGGCATCTGGGCAGGGAGATCCGCGAATTTCCGGCCGCGGTGTTCGTTCCGGTTCCCGTTCACAAAAAAAGAAAGCGCATGCGCGGATACAATCAGGCGGAAGAAATCTGCAGAAGTCTTGCGGCTTTTCTGAACGGAGACAGGGAAGCACTTCTTCGTATGGGTATTCCCCGGGATCAGCTTTCCGGGTTCGGGGACGCGGAGGTGTCCGGAAACGGCAAACCTGCGGGCACGCGCTACCATGTCTGTACGGATCTTCTGATCCGGAAGAAAAATACCAGGGCGCAGAAAAATCTGAGCGCTGCCGGACGGCTCTTAAATCTGCAGGCAGCCTTTGAGGCGGCGCCGGACTGGGAGAGAAAGCACGGCAGACTTCCCGGGGCGGTGATCCTTGTTGATGATATTTATACGACGGGCGCAACGATGGAAGCGTGCACGGGAACGCTCCGCGCTGCGGGCGTCAAACGTGTCTATGGCCTGTGTGTATGTGCCGGAGCGGATGTCTAGCCGCCGAAATACATGAAAATACAGGAAAAATACAGCGAAAACCGTAAAAAATCCATTGAC
>JAUNHA010000031.1 GCA_030524135.1 Eubacteriales bacterium | reverse complement strand
ATAAGCCTGTTGCGGCTTATACGATGTTTTCTCTTTTTTAACTGTCAAACTCCCGGGCAAGGGCGTGCCGATGCTCAATAACCGCGGCATGCGCGGAGACCACTATGTAACGCTTGTCGTGCAGATACCGACAGCGCTCAAAAAGAATCAGAAGGCCGCGCTTGAAGAGTACGCAAAGGCCTGCGGCGAGGATGTGACAAAAGCATAAAAAAGTGCTTGCGTCACCCTTGCTTCGATGCTATAATAGTGCAGACCAAAAAACAGAAACGGCATACGCTGAAGTACAGCGCAGAAATGAGGACCCCCTCAAGGGGATACCGTTATGCGCTGAAAGACAGCGCAGAAAAGAGGTAATATGACGCGTGGCGGGCAGCACAGAGAACTTCATAATGCATACCGTGTCCGCGCCGCTTTCTTTTCCGTTTCCGGTATTTTTTCTATTTTGTTTATTTAACCGCTGTTGGCATTTACCGATAGCGGTATTTTTTTGTGTCATAGTAAGGAGGGAAATATATGGCGAAGCGTACAGATATCAAAAAGGTTCTGGTGATCGGATCCGGTCCGATCGTGATCGGACAGGCGGCAGAATTTGACTATGCCGGAACGCAGGCGTGCCTTGCACTGAAGGAAGAGGGATACGAGGTCGTACTCATCAACTCGAACCCGGCTACCGTTATGACGGACACGAAAATTGCAGACAAGGTTTACATGGAGCCGTTGACGCTTGAGTATATCGCAAAGATCATCCGCAAGGAGCGTCCGGATGCGATCGTTCCGGGCCTTGGCGGACAGACCGGCCTCAATATGGCAGTTCAGCTTGCGAAGAAGGGCATTCTGCGCGAGTGTCAGGTGGAGATCCTCGGAACCTCTTTTGAGAGTATCGAAAAGGCGGAGGACAGAGAGCTGTTCAAGGAGCTCTGTGAAGGTCTCGGCGAGCCGGTCATCAGCTCTGAGATCGCAACGACCATGGAAGAAGGCAGAAAGGCAGCCTCTGACATCGGTTTCCCGGTCGTGCTGCGCCCGGCCTTTACCCTCGGCGGTACCGGCGGCGGCTTTGCGGAAAATGCAGAGGAGCTTGAACCGCTGCTTGAAAACGCACTGAAGCTTTCTCCGGTACATCAGGTACTCGTGGAGAAGAGCATCAAGGGATATAAGGAAATTGAGTTTGAGGTCATGCGCGACGCGGCGGACAATGCGATCGCGATCTGCGACATGGAAAACATCGACCCGGTCGGCATTCATACGGGCGACTCAATGGTAGTGGCGCCGTGCCAGACCGTATCAAAGGAAGATCTTGCGATGCTTAAGGCATCCGCGCTCAAGATTCTGCGCGCCCTTAAGATCGAGGGCGGCTGCAATGTACAGTTCGCGCTGAATCCGCATTCTTCGGAATACTTCCTGATCGAGATCAATCCGCGTGTATCCCGTTCCTCGGCGCTTGCGTCAAAGGCAACGGCATATCCGATCGCAAAAATCACCGCAAAGGTGGCGCTCGGCATGACGCTCGACGAGATCAAAATCGGTGATACGGACGCGCTCTATGAGCCGTCGGTTGACTACACGGTGACCAAGCTTGCGCGCTTCCCGTTTGACAAGTTTACGCAGGCCTCCAATCTTCTCTCCACGCAGATGAAGGCGACCGGAGAGGTCATGAGCATCGGCCGCACGATGGAAGAGAGCCTGATGAAGGGTGTACGCGGACTTGAGGTCGGCGCGAATCATATTTATATGAAGAAATTTGATGCTGTTTCAACGGAAGAGCTTGAGACTTACATCAAAGAAGGACGTGATGACAGACTGTTCGCGATCGCGGAGCTGCTCAGAAGAGGCGTGGGCGTGGACCGCATCGTGGAGCTTACGATGATCACGCCGTATTTCGTGGAAGTGATCGACCGCATCGTAAAATACGAGGAGGTGCTTCGCACGCATAAGGGAGACCTTGAGGTTCTCCTGACTGCAAAGCGCATGGGCATCAGCGATGCATATATCGCGTCGGCATGGGGGATGAATGAGCTCGAGCTCTACAGGCTTCGCGAGGAGCATGAGCTCTTCCCGGTATACCGCATTGTGGATACTTATCCGAAGGCGCATGCGGAAAAGCTCAACTATCTCTATTCTACCTATGTGGAGGGCAATCCGAACGAATCCGTTCGTTCTGACAGAAAGAAGATCCTTGTGCTCGGCTCCGGCCCGATCCGTATCGGACAGGGCGTGGAGTTCGACTTCTCCACGGTTCACGCGATCTGGGCGATCCGTGAGGCAGGATACGAGGCAATCATTATCAACAACAATCCGGAGACCGTATCCACTGATTATACGATCTCTGATAAGCTCTACTTTGAGCCGCTGACGGTTGAGGATGTCATGAATGTCATCCATCTTGAACAGCCGGATGGCGTGATCGTGACGCTTGGCGGACAGACCGCGATCAACCTTGCAGAGCGTCTTGACAAGCTCGGCGTAAAGGTAGTGGGTACCTCAGTTGAGGCGATCGACCGTGCGGAGAACCGCGACAGCTTTGAAAAGACGCTCGAGGAGCTTCATATACCGCAGCCGCAGGGACAGGCGGTCACGGATGTTGAGGCAGGCGTGCAGGTGGCAAACCGCATCGGATATCCGGTGCTCGTGCGTCCGTCCTTCGTGCTTGGCGGAAGAGCGATGCAGATCGTCTATGATGATGATCAGCTGAGACAGTATTTCAAGGAAGCGATCGTAGCTTCGGAGGATCATCCGGTGCTCGTTGACAAATACATCCAGGGCAAGGAGCTCGAGGTGGATGCGATCTGCGATGGAAAGGAAGTCCTGATCCCGGGCATCATGCAGCATATCGAGCGCACCGGCGTGCACTCCGGAGACAGTATCAGTGTGTTCCCGACCTTCTCCGTCAGCGAGCGCGCAAAGAATACGATCATCGATTATACGACAAAGCTGGGACTGAACCTTGGCATGCAGGGCCTCTTTAACATCCAGTTCATCGTGGATGAAAATGAAAATGTTTATATCATTGAGGTAAACCCGAGAAGCTCCCGTACCGTGCCGTTCTTAAGCAAGGCGACGCGCATTCCGATGGCAAATATCGCGACGAAGGTCGCGCTCGGACAGTCGCTTTCCGATCAGGGCTATCACGGCGGTATTTATCCGGAGCCAAAGCGCTGGTATGTTAAGGCACCGGTATTCTCCTTCTCGAAGCTTCGCGGCGCGGATACCGTGCTGTCACCGGAGATGAAATCCACCGGTGAGGCGATCGGTTATGATGAGAACTTAAACCGCGCGCTTTACAAGGCGCTGCAGGCAGCGGGTACGAAGGTAAAGAACTACGGAACGATCCTTGTGACGATCGCAAAGAGAGACAGACCTGACGCGCTTCCGCTCGTTAAGCGCTTCTACGACCTTGGCTTCAATATCGAAGCGACGCCGGGAACGGCAGCCTTCCTCAAGGAGAACGGCATCCGTACCCGCGTAAAGCACAAGCTCTCCGAGGGCAGCGAGGAAATCCTCGATTCGCTTCGCCAGGGCCACGTGACCTATGTGATCAATACCCTGAATCCGGACAAGAGCGTATCGAGAACGGACGGATTTATGATCCGCCGCGTGGCGGTCGAAAACGGCGTATCGATGTTCACCTCTCTGGATACGGTGGACGCGCTCTTAAAGGTGCTGGAAGAGATCACGCTGCGCGTATCGACGATCGACGAGGAGATCTAAGACAGGCGGAGCCTGCCGGATACAATTGAGAAATAACGATACCTTATGCGGCGGCCTCCCATCGGGATGAGCCGCCGCGGGTACAGGGAAGGGTACAAAACATGTATAAAAAGAATGTCTATACGGTGCGGAATAATAAGCGTATCGCGGAAGATGTGTACCGTATGATACTGCTGGGGGACACATCTTACCTGACAGAGCCGGGCCAGTTTATCAATATCGCGCTTTCCGGACTGTATCTCAGGAGACCGATCTCCGTCTGCGACTGGGATCAGGAGAGCATTACGATCATCTACAAGGCAGTCGGAACGGGAACCAGACAGATGGCGCAGATGAAGGGCGGAGAGCAGCTTGACGTGCTGACCGGACTTGGAAACGGCTTCTCCACGGATTTTTCCGTGCTGCTGAAAAACAAGGACGTTTTGAAAAATGCGGACGGACACTATGTGTTCCCGGACGGACGTCCGGTGCGCGCCGCCGTGATCGGCGGAGGTGTCGGCGTACCGCCGCTTTACGCGCTGACAAAAAAACTGAAAAAAGAGGGTGCGGACGTCGTATGCGTGCTCGGCTTTAATGAAGAGAATCAGATCTTCGGCTATAAGGATTTTTCGGATCTCGGCGCGCCGGTCTGCATTACGACCGTAGACGGAAGCGTGGGGCTTAAGGGCTTTGTGACGGATGCGCTGAAAAATATGGACTATGATTTTTACTTTGCCTGCGGTCCCGAGCCGATGCTCCGGGCTGTCTGGAAGCTTTCAAAGGAGCGGGGAACGGAGGGACTTCTGAGCTTTGAAGCCCGCATGGGATGCGGCTTCGGCGCATGCATGGGCTGCTCCTGCGAGACGATCGCCGGCGCAAAGCGTATCTGCGTGGACGGGCCGGTTATGAAGAGTGCGGAGGTGATCCTATGAGCGAACAGATGAAGCAAAATGCCGTGAATGGAAATGCAGCGGATCGGACTGCCGGGAACGGATATCCGGATCTTCGCGTACGTCTCGGAGACTGGGAGCTTGATAATCCGGTTATTCCGGCATCCGGCACCTACGGCTTTGGGTATGAATTCGCGCAGTTTTATGATATCAACATGCTCGGAAGCATTGCCTTAAAGGGAACGACAAAGGATCCGCGCTACGGAAACCCGCTTCCGCGCATTGCGGAATGCAAAGAGGGTATCATCAACGCGATCGGCCTTCAGAATCCCGGTGTGGATAAGGTCATTGGCGAGGAGCTGCCGCGCTTAAGAACGGTTTTTCATAAGAAAACCGTTGCGAATATTTCCGGTTTTTCAATTGATGACTATGTATATACGGCATCCCGTTTTGATGCGGTGGAGGATGTCGGCATCCTTGAGATCAATATCAGCTGCCCGAATGTACACGGCGGCGGTATGGCGTTTGGACAGTGCGCTGAGGCGGCGGCAGAGGTCTGCGCGGCGGTAAAGGCTGCCTGTAAGAAGCCGGTCTATATGAAGCTTTCTCCGAATGTAACGGATATCGCCGGTATCGCAAAAGCCTGCGAAGATGCGGGAGCGGACGGCATCGTGCTGATCAATACGCTCCTCGGCATGCGCATTGAGCCGCGGACCGGAAAGCCGATCGTGAGCACGGGCGCCGCGGGATTTTCCGGCCCTGCAGTAAAGCCGGTCGCGGTGCGCATGGTATATCAGGTATATGAGGCGGTAACGTGTCCGGTGATCGGTGTCGGCGGCATTGAGAGCGCAGACGATGTGATCGAAATGATGAGCGCCGGCGCGACAGCGGTAGAGGTGGGCGCTGCAAACCTGATCGATCCGTATGCCTGCAAAAATATCATCGAAGCGCTTCCGGTAAAGATGCAGGAGTACGGGATAAAAGCGCTTTCCGATATCATCGGACGGGCGCACGCGGGAAGATAAAGCGGGAAAGCTTACGAAAAATAGCAGAAAACAGAAATATAATGCTGCCGCCTGGGGCGGAATGGAGGTTATACAGATGGAGAAGAACAGAGACGTCATTATTGCACTGGATTTTAAGGACAAGGCGGATACGCTTTCCTTTCTTGACCGCTTTACGGAGGAAAAACCGTATGTGAAGATCGGAATGGAGCTGTTTTACGGAGAGGGACCGGAGATCGTACGGGAGATCAAGGCGCGCGGACACCATATTTTCCTTGACCTTAAGCTGCATGACATTCCGATGACGGTCAGGAAGGCGATGCGCAATCTTGCAAGGCTTGGCGTGGATATGACAAATGTGCATGCGGCGGGCACCATTGACATGATGAAAGCCGCACTCGAAGGCCTTGCGGAAGGCGCGGCGGAGTGCGGCCGCCCGGCGGCAAAGCTGATCGCCGTAACGCAGCTCACCTCGACGAGCGAGGAGCGGATGCAGAAGGAACTCCTGATCGATGCTTCGATCAACGATACGATCGTCAAATACGCACAGAACACGAAAGAAGCAGGTCTTGCCGGTGTGGTATGTTCCCCGCTCGAGGCGGCCATGGTAAAGGAAGCCTGCGGCAGGGAATTCCTGACTGTGACACCGGGAATCCGTTATCCGGGCGCGGGCGTGCAGGATCAGGTGCGCGTGACCTCTCCTGCGGATGCAAAGGAGATCGGAACGGATTACATCGTGGTCGGACGCCCGATCACGGCCGCGGAGGATCCGGTAGCGGCATACAGAAAGGTCTGTGCGGACTTCCTTGGCTAAAACAGAATATGTGTACCATTGTGTCTATGTTGCGAAAGCCCCTTTTATTTCGGGGCTTTTTGTGATACACTTTATCGTTAGTTAGCCGTATCCTGTAAACGGCTGAAGTGAAAAAAGGCCCGGTCAATACAGTAAAAAACAGTCCGCGGAACAGTACGACGCGGAAAGCGGCAGATGGAGGTCGATATGGCATTTGTGAAAAAGCCCGTGACGGGTATGAGAGATATCCTGCCTGATGAGATGGCAGTCAGAAACTATGTGATGCAGGTGATCAGGGAGACGTATACCAGATACGGGTTTTCTTCCGTGATGACGCCGATCGTGGAGCATATTGAAAATCTGACGGGCAAACAGGGCGGTGATAACGAAAAGCTGATCTTCAAGATCTTAAAGCGCGGAGAAAAACTTTCTGAAGAGCTTTCCGTATTAAAGGAAGGTCTTTCTGCAGGGCCAGACGCGGGAAGCGGAGAGGATGCGGTATCTTCGCTTGCTGACAGCGGACTGCGTTATGACCTGACACTTCCGCTTGCGCGCTACTATGCAAATAACCAGGCAAAGCTGCCGCAGCCGTTCAAGGCGCTGCAGATGGGACCGGTATTCCGTGCGGACCGTCCGCAGAAGGGAAGATTTCGTCAGTTTGTGCAGTGTGATATCGATATTCTCGGAGATCCGACGACCCTTGCGGAGAAGGAACTGATCCTTGCCACGACAGAAGCTCTGTCAAAGTTTGGGTTTGACGGTGAAAACTGCAGGATCATCATCAATGACCGGAGACTTTTGTTTGGGCTTATCTCCTATGCGGGGCTTCCGGAGGAAGATGCGGAAAAGATTCTGATCGTACTTGACAAGGCGGACAAGATCGGAGATGAGGGCGTGGATGCGGAGCTTCTTTCCCTTGGGTATGAGGAAGGCTGCGTAAAGAAGCTGAGAGAAGCGCTGACCGGTGTGGCAAATGATGCGGAGGGCGCAAGGCGGTTCGGCGCACTGCTGGGTGCAGGAGCAGCCGATGCGGGTGAGAGCGTCGCTGACATCATGGAATCCGTTACGGCGGTAAAGGACAGAAACATCTGTATTTCTTTCCAGCCGACGCTTGTACGCGGCATGGGATATTATACGGGTACGATTTTTGAGATACAGGCAGAGGGCTTCGGCTCTTCCGTAGGCGGCGGCGGCCGCTATGACCGTATGATCGGAAAATTTACGGGGCAGGACGTGCCGGCAGTCGGTTTTTCCATCGGATTTGAGCGTATCATGACGCTGCTTATGGAAACCGGCTTCAGGGTGCCGGGCGCAGCAGTGAAGACAGCCTTTCTGATCGAAAAGGGCATGCCGTCCGCAAGGCTCGGAGAGATTTTTGACGAGGCGATCAGACGCCGTGCAGACGGCGGGCAGGTGCTGCTCGTATGGATGGCGAAAAATAAGAAATTCCAGAAGGAAAACCTCCAGAAGGAAGGCTATACGGAATTTTGCGATTTCTATCGTGAGGCATTAAAAAATTAACAAACAGGAGCGAGACATGGCAGAGAGTATTCAGGGACTGAAGAGGAGCGCAAGATGCGCGGAACTTTCGGAAAAGGACATTGATAAAGATGTGACCGTCATGGGCTGGGTGCAGAAATCCAGAAACAAGGGCGGACTTGTATTTACGGATATGCGCGACCGGAGCGGAATTCTGCAGGTGATCTTTGAAGAGGACATCTGCGGCAGCGGGGTGTTTGAAAAAGCGGGAACGCTGCACAGTGAATACTGCATCGCGGTAACAGGCCGCGTAAGAAGCCGCGGTAAGGATGTCAACAAAGAGCTTGCAACGGGCGCCATTGAGATCGAGGCAAAGGATCTCCGTATCCTTTCCGAATCCGCACCGCTTCCGTTCCCGATCGAAACGGAGACGAAGACGAGGGAGGAGCTTCGGTTAAAGTACCGCTATCTGGATTTAAGACGCGCGCCGCTTCAGAAAAACCTGATGCTTCGCTCAAAGCTTGCGATGAGCGTGCGCAACTTCCTGTCGGAGGAGGGCTTCCTTGAGATCGAGACCCCGACCTTTATCAAGTCGACGCCGGAGGGCGCGAGAGATTATCTTGTACCGTCCCGCGTGCATCCGGGCGAGTTTTATGCACTGCCGCAGTCGCCGCAGCTTCTGAAGCAGCTTCTGATGTGTTCCGGCTTTGACCGCTATTTCCAGCTTGCGCGCTGCTACCGTGATGAGGACCTGCGCGCTGACAGACAGCCGGAGTTTACGCAGATCGATATGGAGCTTTCCTTTGTGGATGTGGATGATGTGCTCGAGGTCAATGAGCGCCTTATTAAGCGCATGTTCAAAGAGGTGATCGGCGTGGATGTCGAGCTTCCGATCCGCCGCATGACCTGGCAGACCGCAATGGATAAATACGGCTCGGACAAGCCGGATCTGAGATTTGACCTTCCGATCGAGGATGTCTCGGAGGCGGTAAAGGACTGCGGATTTTCCGTATTCCGCGATACGGTCGCAAACGGCGGAACCGTGCGCGGCATCCGCGTGCCGGGACAGGGCCATATGCCGAGAAAGAAGATCGATGCCCTGACGGAAGTGGCAAAATATTACGGCGGAAAGGGACTTGCATATCTCTGCGTGAACTGCGCGGAGGACGGCGGACACAAGTCTTCGTTTGCAAAATTTATGGGCGCTGAGGAGCTTGACGCGCTGATCGCGGCGATGGGGGCAGAGAAGGGGGATCTCCTTGTCTTTGCGGCGGATAAGCTTTCGCTTGTCAGAAATGTGCTTGGAAATGTGCGCCTCGCCCTTGCAAAGGAGCTTAATCTCATTCAGAAGGGCGACTGGAAGTTTGTATGGGTAACAGAGTTCCCGCTGCTCGAGTGGTCTGAAGAGGAGAACCGCTTTATGGCGATGCACCACCCGTTTACGGCGCCGATGGACGAGGACTGGCAGTATATTGACAGCGATCCGGGCCGCGTGCGGGCGAAGGCCTATGACATCGTACTCAACGGTACGGAGCTCGGAGGCGGATCCGTGCGCATTCATCAGGCGGATATCCAGGAGAAGATGCTCGAGGTGCTCGGCTTTACGCCGGAACGCGCACAGGACCAGTTCGGGTTCCTGCTCGAGGCATTCAAATACGGTGTGCCGCCGCATGCAGGACTGGCTTATGGCATGGACCGCGTGGCGATGTGGATGGCCGGCGCGGACAGCATCCGCGAGGTAATGGCATTCCCGAAGCTCAAGGATGCATCCGACGCGATGATGGGCGCCCCGGATGTGGTAGACGAACAGCAGCTTAAGGATCTGAGTATCCGGGTGGACGAGAGTGCACTGAAGGCTGCGGAAGGCGACATGGACGCAACTGCTTCCGCGGAATAAGAGAGGAAGCGGTTTCAGAGGATTAAAGAAAGAAATATGAATAAACGGGAATTTCTTGCACAGCTCCGGGAGACACTTTCTTACGACCTCCCCGGGGATCTTGTGGAAAGCAATTTGAGATATTATACCTCGTATATAGAGGAGGAACTGAGAAAGGGCCGCACGCAGGAAGAGATTCTCGGAGAGCTGGGCGATCCGAAGCTGATCGCCCGTTCCGTGATCGACGCGATCAAGAGCGGAGCGGACGGGATTCCGGGAACAGATGACGATCTGAGCTTTGAGGGCGAAACCTACGAGGAACAGACGGGCGGAAGAAACCGCGGCGCATTCGGCGGCAGCTTTTCGGGAAATGATTCAGCAGGCAGCGGCAGCGATGCCTATCAGAATGGCGGGACCTATCGCGAAGGCGGTGCGTACGGCAGCGGAAATGAAAACCGCGGAACGCGGGGAACACAGGGGCGTGAGCCGGGTGTTTTCCATGAGATCCGTTTCGGCAGCGGCTTTGGCTGTCTCGGCATCGTGATCATTCTCATTCTGATCATGTGCGTGATCGGCTGGCTTGTGGGAGGCGTACTGGCATTGCTCAGTCCGATCCTCGCCCCGCTTTGCGTCATTTATCTGATCTACTGGCTGATCAAGCGCCTGAACGGACGCTAGGGCCGGCAGAAGGCGGAAACAGAGCGATTGCAACAGGGAGACTTAAGAACAGTATGAACGGGCTGCCCGGCGGATTTTATGCCGCGGGCAGCTCTTACGGAAAGGAAGATGACATGAATTATTTTTTTGCTTCGGATATACACGGATCCGCATACTGGTGTGAAAAAATGCTTGCGGCTTACCGGGAGAGCGGGGCAGAGCGCCTGATTCTCCTTGGAGACATTCTGTATCACGGACCGAGAAATGACCTCCCGAAGGGCTATGCACCGAAGGAGGTCATTGCAATGCTGAACCCGCTTGCGGACGAGATCGTCTGCGTGCGCGGAAACTGCGAGGCTGAGGTGGATCAGATGGTCCTCGCCTTTCCATGCATGGCGGATTACGCGCTGCTGCATTTAAACGGCCTGGATTTTTTTGCAACGCACGGACATCTGTTTAATACGCTTGAGGACGGACGCAATCTGCCGCCGCTTAAAAACGGAGATATCCTGATCCACGGACATACGCATCTTCCGGTCGCGGAACGTTTTACGGTATCGGCTGCGGGAGAAAACGGCACAGCCGGAAAGGCTGCGGCGGACAAAGGGGCAAAGCAGATCTTCTGGCTCAATCCCGGCTCCGTAAGCATACCGAAGGGCGGCAATAAAAACAGCTTCGGCCTCCTTTCCGGCAAACATTTTTCCATCCGTGATTTTGACGGATCCACAATGAAAGAGATTGAACTGATAGTATGAAATATGAACTGATCGCGCCCTGCCATTTCGGGCTTGAGGCATGTACCAAAAAAGAAATTCTGTCGCTTGGCTATGAGATCAGCGAGGTAACGGACGGGCGCGTTGCGTTTTACGGAGATGAGAGCGCTGTCTGCCGCAGCAATATTTTTGTGCGGACGGCGGAGCGCATTCTTCTGAAGACGGGGAGCTTTACGGCGCGCACCTGGGATGAGCTTTTTGAAAAGACGAAGGCAATTCCGTGGGAGCAGTATATCCCCGCGGACGGACGTGTCTGGGTCGCAAAGGCGACTTCCGTGAAATCAAAGCTGTTTTCCCCGAAGGATTTTCAGACGATCATACAAAAGGCGATCGTCTCAAGGCTGCAGAGCGCATACGGCATGGAGGGACAGCGTCTCCCCATGGATGGAGCTGATTATGCGCTCCGGGTGACGGCGCTGAAGGACGTCATAACGCTTGCGATCGATACGAGCGGAGAATCGCTTCACAAGCGCGGCTACCGGAAGCTTGCGGCAAAGGCTCCGATCACGGAGACGCTTGCGGCAGCGCTTCTGATGCTGACGCCATGGCAGGCGGACCGCATTCTGGTGGATCCGTTCTGCGGCTCCGGAACCTTCTGCATCGAGGCGGCGATGATGGCTGCGGGGATCGCGCCCGGCATGAACCGGAATTTTGCCGCGACCTCCTGGACAAATCTGATTCCGAAGGAAAAGTGGTATGCGGCCTATGACGAGGCCTATGCCATCGCGGACAGCGTGGATGCGGACGCGCTTTCCGGGCGCGTGGACATCCAGGGCTACGACATCGACGGAGAGGTCATCGCCTGCGCAAGGGAAAATGCGCGGGCAGCCGGCGTGGAACGCTATATTCATTTTCAGGAGCGCGGAGTGGACCGGCTTTCCCATCCGAAAAAATACGGCTTTATCGTGACGAACCCGCCGTACGGCGAGCGAATCTCTGAAAAAGAGGAGCTGCCGGCGCTCTATGGCGCGCTCGGGGCGCGTTATGCGGAGCTTTCCGACTGGAGCCTCTACGTCATTACGGCTTATGAGGATGCAGAGAAATATATCGGGCGGAAGGCGGATAAGAACAGGAAAATATACAATGGCATGATGAAGACCTACTTCTATTCATATCTTGGGAAAAAACCGCCGCAGAAAGGAAACAGACAGGACGGAGAAAACGCATGAGACTGATATTTGCAACCGGAAATGAAGGAAAGATGCGCGAGATCCGCGCGATCATGGCGGATGTGTGCCCGCAGATCCTCTCCCTGAAGGAAGCGGGACTTAAAGCAGAGGCGGAGGAAAACGGAGCGAGCTTTGCCGAAAATGCGCAGATCAAGGCCATGGAGATCCATGATAAGCTGAAAGCGGAGGCGCAAAAGGCCGGCAGGCCGCTGGATGCGCTTGTGCTCGCGGATGACAGCGGTCTCTGCATTGATGCGCTGGAGGGCGCGCCGGGCATTTTGTCCGCACGCTGGATGGGACATGACGCATCTTATGAGGAGAAGAACCGGGTGCTCATCGAAAAGCTTGCTGATGTGCCGGAGGCACAGAGGGGCGCGCAGTTTGTCTGCAGCATCTGTGCGGTGCTTCCCGGCGGGCAGGTGCTTCATACGGAGGGCGTGATGCCGGGAAAAATTGCGCATGCCCCGGCAGGAGCGGGCGGCTTTGGCTATGACCCGATCTTTTATCTTCCGGAGTACGGCATGACTTCCGCGGAACTCTCCGCAGAGGAGAAAAACCGCATTTCACACAGGGGTCTGGCGCTTTCCAGAATGAAGGAACGGCTGATCTCGGAAGGGATTTTTGCATAATCAGCTTATGAAAATACTGGCAGTGAGCGATACACATGGGAAAAATACCGGGCTTAAGCGTCTGATCGAACGGGTCAGACCGTTTGATATGTTTATCTTCTGCGGAGACGGAGAAGGGCTTGAGCAAGAGATCCGGGACTTGATCGGCCCCGGCACGGAGCTTCACATGGTGCGCGGAAACAATGATTATTTTTCCGATCTTCCGCGGGATGAGGAATTTATGATCGGACCCTATAAGGCTTTTCTGACACACGGTCATATGTACGGCGTAAATACCTCCCTCCGGCGGCTTTCGGAAGAGGCGGCGGACCGGGGCTGCCGGCTTGCGTTTTTCGGTCATACGCACAGGCCTTTGATCGAGGAGACAGATGGCGTTGTCTGCCTGAATCCGGGAAGCCTCAGCTATCCGAGACAGTTTGACCGCAGACCTTCGTTTCTTCTGATCGAGCTTGACAGGGAGGGACAGCTGCACTATCATCAGGGTTATACAGAAGATTAATCCATTTTTAAAGGAGGAGATACCAATGAAAAAAAATAGAAATATATTGTTTGCTGCCATGCTTTCGGCGGCAGTGATCATGGCGGCAGGCTGCGGTCAGCAGGCTGCGGAAAGCGCAGAAGCAGGCACTGCGGGAACAGAAGCTGCCGGGACTTCCGCTGCGGCACCGGAAGCGCAGACGACGGAAGCCGCTGCAAATACGGAGACCTCAGAGAATGCTGAAACAGCTGCAAATGAGAGCGCGGAGGCAGATGAAGAGACCGCGTACATCGATGACACGCTGCTCCGTGTCGCTTCCCTGAAGGGACCTACGACCATGGGCCTCGTCAATATGATGGCGGAGAATGAGGCGGAGGCGCTTCCGTTTAAGGCGGAGTTCACGATGGCTGCGGCAGCGGATGAGATCACGGCAAAGGTGGCATCGGGAGATGTCGATATTGCGCTTGTGCCGGCAAATCTTGCGTCCGTGCTTTATAACAGAACGGAAGGCGGCGTGTCCGTTGTGGACATCAATACGCTGGGCGTGCTTTACGGTGTGACCGGAGATGAAAGCATCAAATCGCTTTCGGATCTGAAGGGCAGGACCGTATATATGACGGGACAGGGCTCCACGCCGGAATATGCAGTCAGCTATATCCTCGCGCAGAACGGACTTTCCGATGATGTGACGCTCGAATTCAAGAGCGAGGCAACAGAGGTGGCGGCGCTCCTTTCCGAGGATCCATCTGCAATTGCAATTCTGCCGCAGCCGTTCGCAACGGTGGCGATGAAGCAGAACGAAGCGCTTAAGGAGTTCCTGAATCTGACGGATGAGTGGAAGAAATGCGCGGACAGCGGAAACTCGGAGCTTGTAACGGGCGTTACGATCGTGCGCAATGCGTTCCTCAGGGAGCATGAGGCGCTTGTGGCGGAGTTTGTGCTGGAGCATCAGGAATCAGCGCTTAAGGCAAATGAGGACCTGGATACGACTGCAGAGCTTGTGGCAAAGTACGGCATCATTGAGAAGGCGCCGATCGCGAAGCTTGCGCTTCCGAAGTGCAATATTGTCTGCATTACCGGTGCGGAGATGAAGGATGCGCTGCAGGGCTATCTCTCCGTACTGTTTAACGCGGAGCCGAAGTCTGTCGGCGGTGCGCTTCCTGCAGATGATTTCTATGCGTTTGTAGAGGCAGATTAAGCATTTTATGCAAAAAAAGGTACTGAAAAATACAGGTATCGCGCTGTTCTGGCTGCTTTTGTGGCAGCTTGCGGCCGTGCTCCTCGACAATGATATTCTGCTTGTCGGGCCGGTCCGGATGCTGCGCGTGCTGGTATCCATGATGCGGGAGAGAGCGTTTTATGCGGCAGTGGCAAGCTCTCTTCTGCGCATTGGAAGCGGATTTCTGCTTGCGGCCTGCGCCGGTGTTCTGTTCGGTGCAGCCGCTTCTTTTTGTCCTTTTCTCGCATCGCTTCTTATGCCGCCGGTCGCCCTGATGAAGTCGATTCCCGTCGCTTCGTTTGTGATCCTTGCGATCATCTGGCTTGGAGGGACGCAGAATCTGAGCGTGTTCGTCTCGTTTGTCGTGGTATTTCCGATGGTCTATCTGAGTACGATCTCCGGAATTGCGAGCACGGATAAAAAGCTTCTGGAGATGGCAAAGGTATTCCGGGCGGGGCGTCTCAGAATGTGGCGCTATATCTATTTGCCCGCTCTGCTTCCGTACCTTCTGAACTGCTTTCGGACAGCGCTTGCAATGGCATGGAAATCCGGTGTTGCGGCGGAACTCATCGGACAGCCGCGCGGAACGATCGGCGGAAATCTGTATCAGGCAAAAATCTTTCTGGACACGCCGGCCCTGTTTGCCTGGACATTTACGATCATAGCGGTCAGCTTTCTCTTTGAGAAGCTGGTGCTGAAGCTGATGGAAAGGATCATGGGAAGGAGAGCCTTATTATGAGCGAAATGCCTGTGGAAAAGAATGCCCCGGAGGAGGGATTGTGGCAGGTTTCCTGGCAGGATATCTCAAAGTCATACGGAAAAAGAAGATTTCTCTCCGGGATCTCGGGAAGCGCCACAGCCCCCGGAAGCTATGGACTTACAGGGAAAAGCGGGAGCGGAAAAACCACTTTTCTGAGGCTTCTGATGGGACTGGAGAAACCGGACACAGGACGCTTTTTATGGGAACGGATCAGACAGGCTTCTGATCAGGCAGGGCCTTCCGGAAAAACCGCGGCATTCCCGCGTGCGGCAGCCGTATTCCAGGAGGACCGTCTCTGTGAGGCGTTTACCGCGGAGGAAAATATCAGACTGATCCTGAAAAAGGGCGGGCCCGGGAGGGAAGAGATCAGGCGGGAACTTCTTTCCGTGCTTCCGGAGGACTGTCTGTTAAAACCGGTCGGGAAGCTGTCCGGCGGACAGAAGCGCAGAGTGGCGGTTGTGCGGGCGATGATCGCGCCGGATGCCGATTATATTGTCCTGGACGAACCGTTTACAGGGCTCGACGCACAGACGAAGGAGCGGGTGATCGCTTATATAAAAGAACGGAAAAGGGACAGGCTGCTTTTTATTGCGGCACATGAAGCGGAGGAGTTCAGGGCGTTTTCCATTGCGCCCCAAAACCTTCTCTCATTCAGCAGTGTGTCTGAGAATGAAGAATGATCATTTTTTTGCAGGGGGATATTATAAAAAGTGACACGGGGCTTGACTTTCATGGATTAAAATGTTAAAGTCTCTGTAGCATAAGATTGCCGGGATATACGCTGGAAAAAGAACCCCGGCAGGGAGAGAAACATGTGTTAAATTTAACGCATAAAACAAAGAAAGGGAATGATACGACATGAATCCGAAAATTCATACGGAAGAGGTTGACCATTTGTTTGATGCAATCCTCACGCTTAGAAACCGGGAGGAGTGCTATCGCTTTTTTGAAGACGTCTGCACCATTAAGGAGCTGCTTGCGATGGCGCAGCGCTATGAAGTAGCGCTGATGCTGGAGAAAAAAATGACCTATCTGGATATAGCGGATAAGACAGGTGCCTCCACGGCTACGATCAGCCGCGTAAACCGGTCGCTTACCTATGGTGAGGACGGGTATGATCTGGTATTTAAGCGCATTGGAGAACAGCGTGAAAAAGAGCAGTCCGCGGACGCTTAAACATAACTGAAACAGGATAATACGGCAAAAAGAGATATTGCCGCAGGCCGCTGTACATGTCTGTACACCGCGGCCGGCAGTGATATCTCTTTGTGTTTGAGAAAACGGACACCGGCAAGATGCCGTGTGCCGGATATGGTACGGGAAGGAGACAGGGCGGAACATGCTGACTGAAATTTTGCTGATACTGATTCTTGCGCTTTGCCTGACTGCGGTCATTTTGCTTTTGGTCTCGGCCGCGGCGGGAAAAAGGCGGGAGGAGATGATCCGGGAGGCGCTTGACGAAGCGCTCAGGGATCGTGTGGATGAAATGGGTGATGATATTACGGACCGCATGGCGGACCGTTTTTCTGATATACAGGAAGAGATCAGGAAGCGAATGGCAAGCGACTCCGAGGAAAACCGCAGGGACAGGCAGGAGCTTTCCGGTCTGATCAAATCGGCGGGGCGGGAACAGCGGATGGAGTTTGACCGTTTTACGGAACGGCAGCGTGAATATCTCCGGGAATCGATCAGGGACCTGCAGGAGACAAACCGGGAAAAACTCGGGGAGATCCAGGCGGATATCAATGAAAAACTGAAGACATCTCTCAGCGAACGGCTTGACGAGGCATTTCATACGGTGGGCGACCAGCTCTCCCAGCTCTACAAATCGCTCGGCGAGCTCGGGAAGCTCGAGGACGGCGTGAGCTCGCTTAACCGGACGCTGTCCAATGTAAAGACGCGCGGCATTCTGGGCGAAGCCCAGCTTGAGAACATTCTTGCGAGTATTCTGGCGCCCTCACTCTATGATAAAAACGTCATCACAAAGAAAGGCGGGAGCGAGCCGGTGGAATTTGCGGTAAAGATTCCGGATAAGGAGACGCCGGGCGCGTTTTTATATCTGCCGATCGATTCAAAATTTCCTGCGACGATCTATGATAAGATCTGTGAGGCTTCGGATTCCTGCGATGCAGAAGGCCTTTCGCGCGCGCAGAAGGAGCTTGAGCAGAGAATTCGCACGGAGGCAAAGTCGATTTTTGAAAAATACGTGGAGCCGCCGCATACAACGGATTTTGCAGTCATGTTTCTGCCGACGGAGGCGCTTTATGCGGAGGTGCTGCGTATTCCGGAGCTGACGGAGATCTGCCAGCGCAAATATCATATCGTGATTACCGGACCGGCGACGGTTGCGGCGCTCCTTAACTCCCTGAGCGTGGGCTTCCGCTATATGGCGGTAAACAGGGATTCCCAGAATATACTCAGGCTTTTGTCAGCGATCAAAACGCAGTATGCATCCCTGAGCGAGCTGATCGACACGGCGGGAAAACGGCTTGATTCCGCAAGAAAGGCGACAAGCGATCTGAAACGCCGGACGGAGATCATCAACCGCCGTCTGGCTTCCGTGGAGGAAATTGACAGCAAAGAGGCGGGGCATCTGCTCGGAACGGATGAAGGTGGCATATTTCCCGGAAATATGATATAGTCTTCACAGAACAGACACAGGGGGAGTTTTCAACAATGACTATGTCATCGGAGGAGAGAAGAAAAAGAATCCACAGAGCGGTCATGGCACAGAAGCGGGGCGAATCCAGAGGCGCTTCCAGAGAACGGGCGCAGAGGGCAGACAGGCGCCGCAGAGGAAGCCGGAGAAACCGCAGACGGCGGCAGAATCAGATCAGGCTGATCGCTGCTGTGCTTTTATGTATTGCGCTTATCATACTGTCCGTTTTTGCCGTACGCGGCGTATACCGGTTCTTTAAAAACCTCGGGCAGCAGGAAACGACGGTGTCTGCGGACGGAAATACGGATCCGGCCGGAGGAACCGGAGAAGAAGGCGCGGAGCTTCCCGAAACGGAAACCGCAGCGGAAATTGAGACCAGACTTTCAGATGCGGCAAAGCTTGCCGCAATGTATGACTATGACGGTGCGATCGCACTCCTCGGGGAAGACGCGGAGACTGCGGCGAGCGCCGAGGCACAGGCTGCGATCGCGGAGTATGAAGCGGTGAAGGCGACGCTCGTGCGCCAGGATCCTCTGTCGGTCACGCATGTCTTTTTCCACATTCTTGTCGTGGATTCAAAGAATGCGTTTGACAAGAGCAAATGGGGAAAACAGGCGGATGGATATAACAGCCTGATGACGACGATCCCGGAGTTTCGGAAGATGCTTGACGAGCTCTATGCGGACGGGTTTGTGCTCGTGCGTCTGCATGATCTTGCATCCATGCAGCAGACGGAAGACGGAAGCATGAAGATGGTGCAGGGCGACATCATGCTGCCGCCGGGCAAGAAAGCCATGGTCATGTCACAGGATGACGTGTGCTACTATGAATACATGGAAGGCGCAGGCTACGCTGAACGTATGATCATCGGCGAGGACGGCAGACCGACCTGCGTATACGTGGATGAGAACGGACAGGAGCAGGTAGGCGAGTATGATCTTGTGCCGATTCTCGACAAATTCATTGACGAGCATCCGGATTTCTCCTACAAGGGAGCAAAGGCCTGCATCGCGTTTACCGGCTACAACGGTATTCTGGGATACCGTACGGATGAAACCTATGATCAGAGCTCCGATATGTATGATTCGGAGAAGAAGGCCAACCCGAATATCGCGGAGGACAGAGAGACGGCAAAGGCGGTTGCCGCGGCGCTGAAGGCAGATGGCTATGAGCTCGCTTCCCACAGCTGGGGACACCGCGATCTGGGACAGATCTCCCTGGAGCATCTGAAAAAGGATACGGACCGATGGGACAGAAATGTCAATCAGGCGCTTCTGAACGGGGAGTGCGACATCATCCTGTATCCGAAGGGATCGGATGTGGCGGACTGGCATTCCTATTCGCATGACAATGCGAAGTTTGATTATCTCTGGAACAAGGGCTTCCGCTATTTCTGCAACGTGGATGCGACACAGACCTGGGTGCAGATCGGAAGCGATTATGTCAGACAGGGAAGACGGCCGCTTGACGGACTGGCGCTCTGGAACAATATTGCGAACGGAAAGAACCGGCTTTCGGATCTGTTCGCGGATGTGTCTGCGATCTTTGATCCGGACCGCCCGACACCGGTACCGAATTATTAATGAGGAAGACATTTTATGATACAGTTTATACATGGCATTCTTTCGGAAATTTCGGAGGGCTATATTGTGGTGGAGGCTTCAGGCGTGGGATATGGCATTTTTGTGCCGGCGACCGTGCTTCCGGAGCTTCCTCCGGCCGGGGAAGAAATCCGCGTGTATACACATTTTTCCGTGCGTGAGGACGGGCAGACGCTCTATGGCTTTATGAACCGTGAAGACCGGGAGATGTTCCGCCAGCTTCTGTCCGTAAACGGGGTAGGCCCCAAGGGCGCGCTCGGTATTTTGTCCGTGCTTCGCCCGGACGATCTGCGCATGGCGATCATCAGCGCGGATGCAAAGGGCATCAGCCGTGCGCCCGGCATCGGACAGAAAACGGCGCAGCGCATTATCCTTGATCTGAAGGATAAAATCGACGCGGAGGCTGTGCTCGCGCATGGCGGCGGTGTGCGGATGTCGGATCTTGCGGCAGGAAGTGCGGATTCGGGCACAATGGAGAGCGGAAGCGGACCGCAGGCGGAAGCAGTGGAGGCGCTGATCACGCTTGGATATTCCAGAGCGGAGGCCGGACGCGCGGTAAGAAGGGTATCCGACGGGGAAACGCTTACGACAGAGGAGATTCTTAAGCGTGCGCTTAAGAGCCTGTGATGTCTGAGACCAAAAGCGCAGTGAGGATCGGTGCTTTCATATTGACAAGCCGCAGGAATTGCATATAATAGACGTGTAAAAGAATAATGGCTAGGGGCGCTTAATGCTGAGATGGAAGCGCAAGCTTCAGTCCCTTAATACCTGAACAGGATAATGCCTGCGGAGGGAAGCAGATTTTCAGAAATACCGGAGATCTTTTATACCGGAAACGGACATCGGGATGCGGCGGCAATTGTCGCAGGCGGATGTGAGTATTTTTGAAGATCACAGACAAGAGCCCCTCCTTAATGTTAGGAGGTTTTTTTATGTCACTATTTGTAAATGCCGACGGAGGTCTTACTTCGGCCGGTTATGCCGGATGCCTTGTGGTGATCGCGCTGCTGCTTGCGGCGGTTTTTCTCGGAAAGGGAAATGATGCCGGAGACCGGCGCATGTCTTCAAAGAAGCTTGCGTACTGCGCGATGTGCCTTGCGCTTGCGGCGGTCACGAGCATGCTGAAGGTGTTTGAGTTTCCGTTCGGCGGTTCCGTCACGCTCTGTTCCATGCTGTTTGCCGTGCTGCCGGGATGGTTTTTCGGTGCGCGTACAGGTCTTCTGTGCGGGCTGATCTATGGTATTCTCCAGTTTGTCATGGGACCGTATGTGATGACGCCGCTGCAGGTACTCTTTGACTATGTATTCGCGTTTATGGTCATGGGTGTTTCCGGATTTTTCAGCCGGAGCAAAAATGGCCTGATCAAGGGATATGTAACGGCTGTCTTCGGCAGATGGATCATGGCAACGATCGCGGGACTGATCTGGGTATCCCTCGGTTCGACTGCATGGGACGGATGGGCTCCGCTTCCTTATTCCATGGCATATAACGGAGCATATATCGGCGCGGAGGCTGTGGTGACGCTTGTGATCCTTTCAGTTCCTGCCGTGCGTACGGCACTTGCGAAGGTGAAAAAACAGGCGGTGAATTAAGCGGGTGGACTGCGCTTTCAGCGGGACGAAATTAAGCTAAGCCGGGTTCTGACATGACCGTACAAAAATGTCCGCACAAAAGCGGCAGGGTTTATTTCAGGTTTTCAAAAAGAAAACAGAAATGCCCTGCCGCTTTAAATCTTCCGTATATTACTGCGCTTTGTGCTCCGTGTTTCCAAGAACACCGGATAAGTAGTTGTCGATAACGCCTCTTAATGCATTATATTGATCTGGGTTAAGCTCGGAAACCCGGCTCTGCATCCGCGAAATATCCTCGTTTCCGGTTTTTCCCAGCAGAAGGTAATCACAGCTTATATCAAGCGCGGTGCAGAGCTTGATGATATTCTCCGGCCGGAGCGCCTTCTTTCCGGTTTCGGCGGAAGAAACAGTCTGCGGGGTGAGCCCCGCGATCTCCGCCAGGGCCTCCTGTGTCATATGCAGCTGTTTTCTGCGGTCATATATGCGTTTTCCCATTTGAAGAAGTAAGCTTTCCATGAGTTCCTCCACGTTAGCTTAATTTTATCTTCTTCAGCAGAAGAAATTAAGAAAGCATAGATGAACTTACTCTCCCATAGCATATATTTTAGGAAAACAGAACGAAAAACCGATCTCCGGCGGGAGGCAGAGTGCGCTACGCCGGATGAAATTCCTCCGAAAGCTGCATGGGGCAGCAGTTTACGGAAAGGCGATAGCCGTATGCCCAGATCGAGACGATCTCCACGCTGCTTCCGAAGGTTTTCAGTTTCCGGCGGAGCCGCTTTACGAGATCATCTGCCGCACGGGATTTGAGACTGACGTAATGATCACCCCAGATAAGGCCGAGAAGCTCCTCTTTTCTGACGGCGGATGCGCGCCGGATCATATAGGACATAAAGTCAAATTCATTTGGCGTGAGCTCAAGATGCTGGTCGCCGCAGAGTGCGAGCCGGCTCCGGAGATCGAGTACGATATCACCGTAGCAAATGAGATCGCCGAGCGCCGAACCCTGGGAGGAATCTGTTCCGGAAGGGGCATGTGCCACCGGCAGCCCGCATGTATGCTCCGCGCTTTTTATAAGCTCATTCCGGCGGAAAAAAGCCTTGATCCGTGCGGAAAGCTCCGGCGGGAGCACCTCCTTTGAAAGACAGTCATCTGCGCCGAGCGTCAGTGCCGTAATGCGCCAGAGCGCATCCCTGTTCTGATAGAGCACGATGAGGGGTGCGGACGAGACTGCCCGGAACCCGGTGATGAGAGCGGGCCCGTCATCCGCCTGTGCGGAGAGATCCATCAGGCAGAGAGACGGCGCCTCCCCGGCGGCAGCCGCAAAGAGAAGCCCGGACGTCTCGAAGAGCCTGGTATCATATCCTTCATTTTTTAAATAATTATCCGCAAATGCGCGGGCGCTCCGGTCTGTGCCGAGCATATAGATCATCTTTTTCATGGAAACTATTATACCGCAGACTGGAAGGGTTCCGGCTTAATATTCCTGTAGCAAAATTATGAATGCAGGTAAAAGAAAGGAAAGAAAAAAGAACAAATTTTGTCAGAAAGAAGCAAAAAAGAAAACTTCTTTGCAAAACAGACGGGAAATCCCCGCAAAGTCGTAAGAGCTGCCACAGATTTGCCGCAAATAAGTCCTTTATTTGCCGCATATGTTTCTGCTAGGATTTCCGGCAGAGAGGCTGCGGCAAACTGCTGCGGCCGGCAAAGGAGGACAGGGACTATGATCAGATGCAAGATGGAAAAGACAGGTAAGGCACAGCGCAGAATCGGAAAAATGCTTTCCGTGCTGACGGCATCGGCGGCGCTCATGATCTGCGGCGCGGTGAGCGCGCAGGCGGCAGGCTGGACTGAGGAAAACGGAAACTGGTATTATTACGAGAATTCGGGGAGCATGGCGACAGATTCGTGGAAGCGTTCGGAAGCGGGAAATCTGTTTTATCTGGGCTCTGACGGAACGATGCAGAAGGACAGCGTGCTGGAGGCAGACGGCAACTATTACTATGTCAATGGCGACGGCGTGATGGTGGTAAACTGCTGGCTGAAGGTGGATCCGTCCGTGATCGGAGAGGATGGAGATGAGGATGTCTACATGTATTTCGGCTCAAACGGACGTGCCTATAAAAAGAGCGACAGCTCGAACGAGGCGTTCAGCAAACGAACGATTAACGGGAAGACCTATGCGTTTAACGAAAACGGACGTATGCTGACCGGCTTTGTGACAGAGGAGGGCGAGATGATCTCCGACGATACGGAAGATCCGTTTACGGAGGCAATGTATTATTTCGGAGAAAGCGATGACGGCGCAATGCGCATGAACGGCTGGTATCAGTATCAGGAAGGCTCCGAAGCAGAGAGTAATGTATCGGGGATCAGCTATGCGGATTATGAGACGCTGTGGTTCTATTTTGGCTCGGGCGGAAAGAAGGTCGTGCCGTCTTCCGGTAAGGATACCACGGAAAAGACGATCAACGGACAGAAGTACCTCTTTGATGAGAACGGTGTTATGCTGAGCAGCTTTGTCAATCCGGCATCCGCCTCTTCGGCTGCAAGCCCGTCTTCCATCAAATATTACTCGGGTGCCCTTGACGGACATCTCCAGAAAAACAAATGGATCTACGCGGTGCCGACAGAAGAGATGAGCGAAACGGATTATGAGGATGAACAGGCGCGCTGGTTCTATTCCGGCAGCAGCGGAACGCTTTACCGGGACAGCATCAAAAAGATCAACGGAAAGAGATATGTATTTGATGAAAACGGTATCATGAAGTCCGGGTTTGTGCTGATGGATGAGAGCGGAAATTATATTGGTACGCTTGACCGGGAGGAAATCAGCAAAGACGATCTTCTGAGTGGGGAAACAGCGTCTCTTATCAGCGGTAACGCACTCTATTATTTCGGAGACAGCGAGGATGACGGTGCGATGAAGACGGGCAAATCCGTGACGATCGGGCTTTCCGACGACAGCTATACCTTCGGCTTCAGCAGCGCAGGAAAGGCTTATGGTACGGATGGCGTAGAGAGCGTAAGCAGCCGGTATTATCAGAATGGTCTGATGCTCAAGGCAGACAGCGATTACAAATACGGTGCCGTGATGCTTTCTGACGGAACGCTTGCGGTAGTCGGGACGAATGGTGCAAGGCAGAGCGGAAGCAAGGCACTGAAAGACGGAAATGATGCTTACGTACTGATGAAGGACGGAAAATTCTATGCGTATGCGGAAACGGATCATAAACCTGTCTATTATGAGGGTATTTATTACGAGTATGATTCGGATGCGGAAGGAAAACGCGGAGATGAGATCGCGGAGGATACGGCCGGCGATACGCTTCCGGCAGAGATGAAGCTGAACTTTGACTGATATCTTTAAAAACTGA
>JAUNHA010000030.1 GCA_030524135.1 Eubacteriales bacterium | reverse complement strand
GAACCCTCAAAAGAGGAGTATGCAAAAGGAGGGAGTGTTGCTTTATGGTTACGTTCGGCGACCTCATTGCCTATACGGTGATGATAGCCACAATCGTTAAGATTGTACACGATATAACAAAAAAGCACTGATCGCCCGGCAAGGTAAGATCAGTGCTTTTTGCACTTTTTAAACTGAGCTAACCGCCTATCGTGGTAGCAGTTTTTATGCTTTTATTATACCAGTTCTCCGCCTTATGTCAATCGTTTTTGGACCGGTCAGCGTAAGGTCAAAAATCCACAAAAAGCCAAGAAAACAACAAAAAAGTCAGTCATCATCATAACAACTGACCCTTGTTAGTAGCGGGAGGGAGATTCGAACTCTCGACACTACGGGTATGAACCGTATGCTCTAGCCAACTGAGCTATCCCGCCATATATGTAAACGCGCGTGTGCGCGAATACCTCTTTGTTGAAAATGGGGCCTATAGGGCTCGAACCTATGACCCTCTGCTTGTAAGGCAGATGCTCTCCCAGCTGAGCTAAGACCCCGTTTCGTGCCGCTTTCTGTCGCGTGCTTGAATAGTATATGAGATTTTTTTCGAAATGTCAATCATTTTTTTGAAAAAACTGAAATACGAAAAATGTTTAAAAAAGACTGTTGACAATTCTGTTATAACATGGTAAAGTGCTAAACAATTTCATATGAAACCGATGACAGAGAGTAAGTAAGCCGTGTTTCCTTTCTTGAAGCGTGGATCAGCGCAGCAGGGGAAGGAATCAAATCGAAGTAAGAGAGAGCCGCTGATGGTGGGATGGCGGTACGGAGGGCGCGGCCGAATGGACTCTGGAGGGCGTTCCGGAATCAAATAGTATGGAACGACGATATCCGCAATCGTGAAAGGGCGGCATATATGATGGTATATGGAGTAAGAGGGCCAGAGGCCAAGGCGGGTGGTACCGCGGATATTTTCGTATAATATTCGTCCCGGACAGATGAGAATCTGTTCGGGACTTTTTTGTGTCACAGAATGCAGCAGAGGAGAATGACAGGATGAAACATGCAATGGAAACCTACAGTCTGGTACTTCCGGCCTATACGATCGGAAACGGGGATGCTTACCGCGGGATCGGACCGGTGTGCGGAGCATATGGAAAAAGAGCGGCGCTGATCGGCGGAGAGAAAGCCCTGCTTGCCGCGGAGGACAGGATTCGCGCATATGCAGGCGGCCTTTTGATCCCGGCAGCGATCCCTTTCGGCGGAGAGTGCAGTGAAGAAGCAATTGATGCGCTTTGTGCAGCAGAAGACGTGCAGAATGCCGATATGCTGTTTGCGGCAGGAGGCGGGAAGGCGCTGGATACGGTCAAGGCGGTCGGCGAAAAACTGCAGAAGCCGGTTTTTGCATTTCCTACGATCGCATCAAACTGCGCGGCATGCACGAGCGTTTCCATTCTCTATCATGCGGACGGCAGTTTCTTAAGACCTTATTTCCTGAAACGTCCGCCGGTACATACCTTTATCGAACTGGAAATTCTCGCGGCAGCGCCGGAGCGTTATTTCTGGGCGGGCATGGGCGATACCTATGCCAAATATTTTGAGAGTACCGTTTCATCGAGGGGAGAAAAGCTTCCGCATTATGAAGCGCTCGGCGTGACGATCAGCCGTATGTGCCTTAAGCCGATTCTGGAAGACGGCGCTGAGGCATATCGCGATCACAGAAACGGCAGGGCTTCAGCGCAATTCAGGGAGACCGTGCTCGCGATCATCGTCACGACGGCGCTTGCATCCATCTTTCTGACAAAGGACCGGATCATTGATTACAATACGGGACTCGCCCATGCGATCTTTTATGCGCTGACCTCATGGCCGCAGATCGAACGGGAGCATCTGCACGGAGAAGTCGTCGGGTTTGGCGTTCTTGTTCTTCTGCTTGCGGACGGGCAGGAAGAGATGTTCCGGAAACTGTATGCATTTCACAGGCAGGTGGGGCTGCCCGTAAGCCTTTCAGAGCTTGGAATAAAAAAGGAAGAGCTTCCCAGGGTGATCCGGCAGACGATCGTTATGAAGGACATTGAACACAATCCGTATGAAATTACAGCAGAACTGCTGGAAGAGGCATTTGAAAAACTCGAGGCGTATGAAGGGAGAACAGTATGAAAAAGAACGAATTGATGAAAATGGCAGCAGCAGTTATGACGGCAGGTGCGCTCATGGCAGCGCTTACAGCCTGCGGCGGGAGTTCATCTTCCGGATCAGAAACGGCGGCAGCAGGGAACGGTGCAGCCGCGACTGAAGCGGATGCAGATGCGGGAACGGAAACCGGCGGTGAAGAGCTGAAGGTAGGCATCATTCAGATGATAGAAAACGGTGCGTTTAATGATATGAGAGAAGGCTTCATTGAGGAGCTTCGCGCAAAGGGATATGATGAGGACCGCCTTGTGATCGATTATAAAAATGCGCAGGGGGATGCATCCAATTTGCAGACGATCGCACAGGGAATGGCGGACGGAAGCTACGATCTTGTGGCAACGATCGCAACACCTGCCACACAGGCCATGGTCAATACGGGAAGCCAGACTCCTGTGATCTTCGTTGCAGTCTCAAGCCCGCTTGCCGCAGGCGTCATCAGCGATATGGAGCATCCGGACAAAAATGCGACAGGAACCTCAAATGCGATTCCGGTTGGAGATATTTTCGATTTAAGCAGCAGACTGACGCCGGATGCAAAGACGTTCGGTTTCCTGTATTGCACGAGCGAGATCAATTCCGTCAGCACTGTGGAGGCGGCGAAGGAATACTGTGATGCAAACGGCATCGCTTACAGAGAGGCTGTCGTGACAAATTCTTCAGAGGTGCAGCAGGCAGCACAGTCTCTTGCGGGAGAGGTGGATGCCATATTCATTCCGAATGACAGTGTGATCCAGTCGGCAATGACGCTGGTATCCGAAGTGGCGCGCGACGCGAAGATCCCGGTCTACGCGAGCTCTGCGACAACGGTCGCATCCGGCGCGTTTGCGACGATCGCGGTCAGCGATAAGGAGATCGGAGCTCGCTCTGCGGATATGGCGGTCCAGTACTTTGAAGGAACGGAAATTGCGGAAATTCCGGCAGTTGTGGTTCCGGCCAGTGCGACAGTCGTAAACAGTGACGCGGTAGAAGCGCTTGGCATCACGCTTCCGGAGGATGAAACCTATACATTTGTTAAAGACGCGGAGTAAAAAATATGACTTTATTGATCGGTTCACTTGAGCTTGGGCTGTTGTATGGAATTATGGTAATGGGGATTTATCTGAGCTTCCGGATCCTGAATGTCCCGGATCTCACGGCGGAGGGAAGCTTTACGCTTGGCCTTGCGGCATCCGCCGTGGCAACGGCTTCCGGACATCCGGCGGCAGGCCTTTTTCTGGCAGCGCTCGCAGGCGGCATGGCGGGGCTCGTAACGGGATTTCTGCAGACCCGCCTTCTCATTCATCCCGTGCTTGCAGGTATCCTTACGATGAGCGGACTGTATTCCGTTAACATGTTTGTGCTGGGCGGAACGCCGAATCTGACTCTTCTGGGAAAAACAACGCTGTTCGGGGCCGTACAGGCAGCTTTCCCCGGCATGGACAAGGAGGCGGCAAGACTTCTGGTCAGCGGATTGTTCTCATTGTGCTGCGCAGGGCTGATGTCCGTATTTTTCAAGACCCGCCTCGGACTTTGCATACGTGCGACCGGCGATAATGAAGCGATGGTGCGTGCATCCTCCATTAACGTGTCCGCGACGAAGATGACGGCACTGGCGATCAGCAATGCGCTGATTGCCCTCTGCGGCGGCATTATCGCGCAGTATCAGAGCTTTGCGGATATCAATTCCGGCGTCGGAATTCTCGTGGTCGGACTGGCATCTGTTATTATCGGAGAAGCGCTCTTCGGAAGGCGTTCCGTAACACGGGGATTTTTCTCGGCGATCGCGGGCTCCGTGATCTATCGCTATATCATTGCGCTTGCCACAAAAACGAATTTCTTTCCGGCCTATATGCTGCGTCTTCTGTCAGCAGTGATCGTGGGCATCGCGCTTGCGCTGCCGGCGCTCCGCCTTCTGCGGGAGCAGGGCGCGCTTCGCAGAAAACATGCAGCATAAGCAAAGGGAAACGCTTGGGAGGAAAACATGCTTGAAATAAAAAAAGTATCAAAGTGTTTCGGACGGGGAACAGCCAACGAACATCAGGCGCTCAGCGGTCTGGAACTTCATCTTCTCCGTGGGGATTTTGTAACGGTACTGGGGTCGAACGGCGCCGGGAAGTCTACGCTTTTTAATATTATATGCGGCACCGTTCAGCCGGATGAAGGAAGGATTCTGCTTGACGGAAAGGATATTACGTTTCAGCCGGAGCACAGGAGGGCGCTTCAGATCGGACGCATTTTTCAGGATCCGATGATGGGAACGGCTCCTTCGCTTACGATTGAAGAGAATCTCGCGCTTGCGTATTCCAAGCAGAAGAAACGCAGCTTTTCCTTTGCCGTATCGGCAGGAGAACGGAATGACTTCAGGGAACGGCTTGCGGCCTTCGGCATGGAGCTTGAAAACCGGATGCAGACAAGGGTGGGAACGCTGTCCGGCGGTCAGAGGCAGGTCGTGACGCTCCTTATGGCAACGCTGGTACCGCCGAAGCTTCTGCTGCTCGATGAGCATACGGCAGCGCTCGACCCTGCGACGGCGGAAAAGGTCATGCGGATCACCAATGAGATCGTAAATGAAAACCGAATCACGACGATGATGATCACGCACAACATGGACCAGGCGCTCGTGACAGGAAACCGGACGATCATGATGGACGGGGGCGGGATTTTATTTGACATCAGCCAGAAGGAACGCGAAGGGCTCACGGCGGCAGCGCTCGTGGAGCTGTATGCCGAGCATAAAAAGCAGAGCTTTTCAAATGACCGTATGCTGCTGCACTAAGGTGCAGAGACTGCAAACGGAGGCTGGGAGAAATTTCAAAATAGTACGGAAAGATTAATTTTGGTTAAGATTCCATTAAACAGGAAGGACATCTATTGTACTTCCTGCAGCGCGGTGCTATAATCGCTATCCATATCAGGGCGAAGCCCGGAATGCTTTGTTCCGGAGGCCACAGTCAGAGGAAAGAACCTCTGCGCTGCCCTGCATATGAGATGGTGATGATCATGAAAGAAAAACTGAAACAAAATGGAGATGTTCTTCTGGGCGCATTGTGCAGTGCGGTTTATCTGCTCTGGTTTTCTTTTCTGGAGAATACGGTAAAATACCGGTATCATATTATTCATGTTGCGCTGGATGATTACATTCCGTTCTGCGAATATTTTATTATACCGTATCTGCTCTGGTTCTTTTATGTCGGCGGCATGACGCTTTGGTTTTTTAAGCATGACAGGGCGATCTTCCGCAAGCTGATCGCATTCTTGTTTATCGGCATGTTTACCAGCCTCCTGTTCTGCACGCTGTATCCAAACGGTACGGATTTCAGACCGGCAGTCGATGCGGATAAAAATGTTTTTACGGCGCTTGTCGCAAGACTTTACCGGACAGATACGCCGACAAATGTATTTCCGAGTATCCATGTATATAATTCCATCGGAATCCAGATTGCGGTAATGCAGTCCGGACGCCTCAGGCGTCACCGACCGGTCCGGATCGCTTCAGGAGTTCTGTGTGTTCTGATCTGCCTGTCCACGATGTTTTTAAAGCAGCACAGTGTGCTGGATGTGCTCGCGGCGAGCTTCCTGGCCTTTGTCGTATACGGCACGGTTTACGCGCCGGAGCATGCACAGGATCCTGCCGGAGAACTTCGCAGGAGAGCGCTTTTGCGCCACTCTGAAGACTGAGGGCAGACCGGGCACGGCTGGTTTTCAGGACGGATAGAGGCAGTTTAGAGTTTTTTTATAAACGCCCCCCTGAAAATATGATATAATCCTCTCGTAGAATAATGCGAGAGGATTTTTTATGCTCTACTTTATCGTTAATCCAAATGCGGGAGCCGGACGGGGACTTCGGGTCTGGAATCAGACACAGAAGTACCTTCAGAAGCGTCATGAAGTGTATGACGCGTTTTTTACGACCGCTCAGGGGGATGCGAGAAAAAAAGCAAAGGAGCTGACGGAGGCCTGCAGGGAAGAACGCTGCATTATAACGGTAGGCGGTGACGGAACCCTGAACGAGGTGCTGGATGGCATGAATCTTGAATGTCCTGCCGTGCTTGGGTTTATTCCTGCCGGTTCGGGAAATGATTTCGGAAAAAGCCTGAAGCTCCCCAGACAGGGGAAAAAGATGATCAGCCGTATCCTTTCCAATCCGTGTATGGAATGTATCGATTACGGAATCATGAGCTGCGGCGAGGGCGAATGCCGCAACCGCCGTTTTCTTGTAAGCTCAGGAATCGGCTTTGATGCGGCTGTCTGCAGGGACCTTCTGAATTCGCGCGTGAAGGACGGGCTGAACAGAATGAGCCTTGGCAGGCTGTCATATTTCCTGATGGGTATCCGGGAGTATATATTTACAAAACCGACCAGAGGCTATATCGTGCTGGACGGGGAGCGCCGCATTGAATTTAATCATATTCTGTTTATTTCCGCGCATATTCATCCGTATGAGGGCGGCGGCTACCGGTTTGCGCCGCATGCGGATCCCAAAGACGGAAAGCTGGAGATCTGCGTCGTCAGTTCACGCAGTAAACTGAAACTGTTTCCGCTTTTGCTGCGGGCAAAACGAAAAAATCTGTGCGCCTGCGGGGGCGTGCGCTTTTTTGCCTGCAGGGAGGCACATATTCATACGGATCGTCCGCTTGCGGTACATACGGACGGAGAGGGCGGCTGCAGCGAGACGGATATCGACGTGCGATGTGTGGAGCGGCAGCTTCGTATTTTAAAATAAGCAACAGAACAAACCGCCGCTGTGCCGGCAGGATGGAGTGAAGAATGAGAATAGGACACGGATACGATGTACACCGGCTTGCAGAAGGCAGAAAGCTGATCATAGGAGGCACGGAAATCCCGTTTGAAAAAGGGCTTCTGGGGCATTCCGACGCGGATGTGCTCCTGCATGCGGTCATGGACGCGCTGCTGGGAGCCTGCGGGCTTCAGGATATCGGGACACACTTTCCCGACACGGACGATGCTTATAAGGATGCGGACAGCATGAAGCTTCTTCAGGAGGTCGGACGCCTGATCAGGATGCAGGGCTATTCCGTGGGAAATATTGACGCGACGATCCTTTGTCAGAGACCTAAGCTGAAGCCGTATATCCCGTCGATGCAGTTTGCGATCGCGCGCACCCTGGGAATCGAAGGTGCTCAGGTCAATATCAAGGCGACGACGGAGGAGGGACTCGGTTTTACCGGTGCCGGAGAGGGAATCGCGGCGCATGCCGTATGCCTTCTGGAAAAAGACAGTCCTTCGGAGCTGTACAGAAAGCAGGAAAACAGGTAAGGAAATGAAACAGGCCTCCGCGGTACGCTGCGGAGGCTTGCCATATACGCGGCTTAGTGGTAAATTATAAAGAATACTGCAGAACATTGCAGAGCTTAGGCTTACGCGAAATAAAATAATTCCCGGTGCGCGGAAAACGGCGCAGAAAAAGGAGACTTATGAAAATATTTGATACGATGCAGAGAAGAAAAGTGGAATTCGTTCCGATCGAGCCCGGAAAGGTACGCATGTATGTCTGCGGGCCGACGGTATATAATCTGATTCACATCGGAAACGCACGTCCCATGATCGTGTTCGATACCTTCCGCCGCTATCTGGAATATAAGGGCTACGAGGTGAACTACGTCTCGAATTTTACGGATGTGGATGACAAGATCATCAAGGCGGCCAATGAACAGGGCGTGGATCCTTCCGTTATTTCCGAGCGCTATATTGCGGAATGCAAAAAGGATATGGCGGATATGAATATCGAGCCGGCTACAACGCACCCGCAGGCGACAAAGGAAATTGCGGGCATGATCGACATGATACAGGCTTTGATCGACCGCGGTCACGCTTATGTTGCGGAAGACGGCACGGTTTATTTTGATGTCAGCTCTGATCCGGGCTACGGCAAGCTCAGCCATAAAAATATGGATGAAATGATGTCGGGTCTCCGGGAGCTTAAGGTAAGCGGAGAGGAACAGAAGAAAAACCCGAGCGACTTTGTGCTCTGGAAGCCGAAAAAAGAAGGAGAGCCGTACTGGGATTCACCGTGGTGCAAGGGACGTCCGGGCTGGCATATCGAATGCTCCGAGATGTCAAAGAAATATCTCGGCGAGACGATTGACATTCATGCGGGCGGAGAGGACCTGATCTTCCCGCACCATGAAAATGAGATCGCGCAGTCTGAATGCGCTTCGGGCAGACCTTTCTGCAATTACTGGATGCATAACGGGTTCCTGAATATCAACAATAAGAAGATGTCAAAATCCGAGGGGAATTTCTTTACGGTCCGCGACATTACAGCGCAGTATGATCCGATGGTGCTTCGCCTGTTCATTCTGAGCGCGCAGTACCGCACACCGCTGAATTTCTCAAAGGAGCTCATGGATCAGGCAAAGGCCTCGTATGAGCGTATCCTCAACTGCACGGACAAGCTGACTGAGCTGCTTGCGAAGGCAGAGGGTGAAACGCTTACAGCGGAAGAGGAAGCGGAAAAGCAGAAGATCGAGGGCTTTATTCACGACTTCGAGGATGCCATGGAGGACGACAATAATACGGCAAATGCAGAATCTGCCGTGTATGAGATCGTGCGTACGGCGAATGCCGCATCGGACGGGCATTCGACAAAGGCATGGGTCGCTTACCTGCTCGATGTGATCTATAAGCTCTGTGACGGCGTACTCGGTGTCCGCACACAGAGAAAGAGCGCATCTCTGGACGAGGAGGTGGAGGCGCTGATCGCAGAGCGTCAGGCAGCCAGAAAGGCGAAGAACTTCCAGCGCGCGGATGAGATCAGGGCACAGCTTACCGATATGGGTATTATTCTTGAGGACACCCGTGAGGGCGTGAAGTGGAAAAAGGCATAAAGCCGGAGGGATTCGTTATTTGGACAGACTGGAACTGATCAATCAGGGATTTGGCGTGGGGGCCGTGGAGGCAGATGAGCTGAACGGTCTTACGCTTGCCTATATCGGAGATGCAGTGTATGAGCTCTGCGTGAGACTGTATATGAGCACGCACGGATCAAGGCAGGTAAACCGTCTGCATAAGCATGTAACAGCGGCGGTCAACGCAGCGGCACAGTCGGAGCTTTATCATCTGATCGAACCGATGCTTACGCCCGAAGAGATGCTTATTTTTAAACGCGGCAGAAATTCGAAGACGGTTACGGCGGCGAAGAATCAGAAAATCACGGATTACCGGAGAGCGACGGGCGTTGAAGCACTTGTCGGATGGCTGTATCTGAAGGACCGGACTGCCAGAATCATGGAGCTGCTTTCGTACGGACTTCCGCGGCTGCAGGAAAATCAGGCAGATCCTGAAGAAACAATGAGCTGAGAGAGTTTAGTTATTTAGAAAAAACAAATTGCCGCACCCTTTGGCTTTTGAGCCTTGGGGTGCGGCAGTTCTGCTTATAACAGCGCCGTGATAAACTTATTTTACGATCGTTGTCATTTCTTCCATACTGTTTCGTACGGAAGCGCCTGTAACAGCATCGGCAGCTTCCCCGGACATATCCTTTGCCCTTCCGACAAGCAGGATTGCTGCGGCTTCCATAGATGTGTCAGAGCTGTGATTGCAAAAGAAAAAAGCACGGTACAAGACATACCGTGCCATAAAAGAAAGAGCTGGTGACGGGAATCGGACCCGTGACCTCCGCACTACCAATGCGACGCACTACCGACTGTGCTACACCAGCAAATGCTTTTCATAAAGCCTGTATATATTACCATAAACATATTCGCGTGTCAATATAAAAACATTCGATATTTTGTGCAATTTCAGAATGTGATAGGTCATTGTTTTGCTATAATAATTTATAATCATGTTCCGGGAGAAGGGAAAATTTCCGGAAAATCTGATAGAATAAAAAGAATAATAATCAGAAATCCTGCAACAGGACAGTAAGGCGCCGGAAGGCAGCGCGGAAAAGGGGAAATATGGGAGCAGAACGAATAAGGGGAATTTGCGGCATTTGTCCGGACAAATGTGATGTCGTGGCAACAGTCGAGGATGGAAAGCTTGTACGGGTGGAGCCGGACTGGGAATCCAAAAGAGGCAGGCTTTGTCCAAGGGGTGCGCTCGCACCGCAGATCATGAACAGTGAAAAACGCCTTCTGCATCCGCTGATCCGTACGGGAGAAAGAGGCAGCGGGGAGTTCCGGGAGGCGGATTTTGAAGAGGCGCTGGAATACGCGGCTGATCTGATTCGCAGGACTGCGGAAAAATATGGACCGGATTCACTGGTGTCCTACGTAGGGACCTCCGGAAGAGAACCGTCTACAATGGTGTGTTTCGGCGGAAAACACGGATTTTTCAGGCAAATGGGCGGAATCAATGATACCAACTGCGGCTCTACCTGTAATTTCGCATCCTATGTCGTTGCACCTGTAACGACGTTCGGCATTCCGCAGTATAACATCCGTCCCGATCTTGAAAATACGGAGCTCATTTTTATCTGGGGCAAGAATCCCGCAACGGATTCCGGCTGCCAGGCGCTTTATAAAGGCATCCGGGCGGCAAGAGAGCGCGGTGCGCGCGTGGTCGCCATTGATCCGCGCAGCGAGTGCAACAACGGCGAGTACGACGAATGGGTTCCCGTCATTCCCGGAACAGACGGTGCGCTGATCCTTGGAATGGCAAAGCTTGTAATCGAGAGCGGCCGTTATGACCATGCATTTGTTGACAAACATGTATCAGGCTTTGAGGAATGGAAGGAATACCTTGCAGGACTTACGCTTTCCGGATTGTCCGGGATCTGCGGCGTACCGGAGGAGAAAATACGGGCGCTTACGGAGGAATTTCTCGCAAAAAAGGCGGTGATCATCGCCTACACAGGACTTGAGTATCAGTATTCCGCAATTCAGACGAACCGGGCTTCGTGGATTCTCTGGGCGATCTGCGGGAAGATGGACACGCCGGGCGGCATGCTGTTTGCTGGAAAAGGCTATTCTGAATATCCGCTGCATCCGGTTCCGGAAGGCAGGAAGCCGATCGGAACGGCGAGGTTTCCGCTGTTTTACAGACTTTCGGGCAATGCGCAGATCGGAGAGGAGTTCCTGACCGGCATTCTGGAGGATAAGCCGTATCCGATTCGCGGATATCTGCTTTGTGCAGGCGGAACATCGCTGAGCTTTCCGGAACAGTCCCGTTGGGAGGAGGCATACAGGAAACTGGACGCCTTCATCGTGCTGGAACGCTTTATGAGCAATGACGCCAGGTTTGCAGACGTCATTTTTCCGGCGACGACTTATTTTGAAAACGAAGCCGTTGTCATGCAGCCGGACGGCATGCAGCTGAGGAGACGGATCGTCTCTCCGCCGGGTGAGGCAAAGTGCGACACGTTTATTCTGCAGGCACTGGCGGAAAAACTAGGATTTGGAGATGCCTATCCGAAAAATGACGAGGAGATGCTCCTGTGGCAGACCGGAGGAAATGCTGCGCTTGCAAAGGCACTGAAGGAAAAGCCGGAAGGTGTGATCCGGGCTGTGGAACAGCAGTATGAAAAGTATGAGGACGGCAGTCTTCGGGCGGACGGGAAGCCGGGATTTCCGACTCCGTCCGGAAAGATCGAGATCGCGTCTTCGCTGATCGAAGACTGCGGACTTCCGGGACTTCCGGTCTATCATGACATCCATGAACTTGAGGAATTCGGCTCGAAAGAGGACTTTCCGATGATGCTGACAACGGGGGCGCGGAGTAAGATCCGTTTTGCAACCTTCGGACCGAATATCCCGGAGATCGCAAAGGCGGAACCGGATCCTTTGATGAGCATCGATGAGGAAGACGCGCGGCGGCTGGGAATCGCGGACGGTGATACAGCCTTTGTTGAAACCGCGTTTGGAAACGGATATTTCAAGGCCCATGTCTGCAGAATGGCAAAGGGCAGCATCCATATCCCGTTCGGAGGCGGAAGCCCGTATATGTCCGGCGGCTGGAAGGAAGGAAATGTCAACCGCCTGACCTCTATGAAACACAGCGATCCGGTTTCCGGTTTCATCTGTTACAAGTCTCTGCCCTGCCGGGTCAGGAAAGCCTGAATGTGCGGGGACAAAGCCGGCGTTAAACATCTGAAAGAGAACCGGCTGCAGGATCATCGGTAATAGAAGCGGATATAGAATCAGGTATAGAATTAGATACAGGGAGATAGATTTTAAACATGTCAGAAACAGTTATTAAAAAATCCTTCTGCGGGATCTGCACCGGCGAATGCCCGATCGACTGTGCCGTAAAAGACGGAAAGCTGATATCGGTCGAGGCGTCCGCGCGTCCGGACGGGAGCGTGGGAGGTCTTTGCCCGAAGGGAGCGGCGGCAGTTCAGTTTGAGTACAACAAGGAGCGGCTTCTGTACCCGATGCGCAGAGTGGGGGAGAAGGGAAGCGGAGAATTTGAACGTATCAGTTGGGAAGAAGCCTTTCACGAGATCTCGGAGCGCCTTTTAGGCATCAGGGAAGCAAACGGTGCAGAATCCGTATTGTTTTATGCAGGATATCCGAAATGGTACCGGCCTGCACTTCTCCGGTTTGCAAATGCGTTCGGCTCTCCAAATTTCTGCACGGAATCCAGCACCTGTTTTCAGGCGTTTGCGCTTTCCTGGAGACTGACCTTTGGAAACCACCCCTGCTTCGGGGATATGAGAAACTGTAAGACACTGCTGATCTGGAGCCGTAATCCGTCGCTTTCCGGCGTGACGGAAGCGCCCGCGCTGCGTGCGCTTAAGGAGCGTGGAGCGAAGATCATTACGGTGGATCCGCGTACAACGGTGACGGCATACGAATCGGATATTCATCTGAAGCTTATCCCGGGAACAGACGGCGCGCTGGCGCTTTCCATGGCACAGGTCATCATCGGGGAAGGGCTTTGCGACGATGCGTTTATCAGGGAGTACGTGCACGGATTTGAAGCGTTTTCCGAATATGTAAAGGACTTTACGCCGGAGCGCACGGAACAGATCACCGGTGTGCCTGCCGCGCAGATCCGTGAAGCGGCAAGACTGTATGCACAGTACAAGCCATCTGCAGTTATGTTTTCTGCAGCTCCCGTTGTACATAATACAAACGGCGTCCAGAATTACCGTGCGGTAGAAGCGCTGATCGCCATTACGGGAAATTATGATATAGAGGGCGGAAACAGGACGGCACCGGGACCCGCGGCACCACTCAATGAATTCGGATCTGTAAAGAGGAAGAATGATGTGGAGGCCATTGGGGAAAGGGATTTCCCGGTTTGGTTTGATCTGCCCTGTGAAGAGGCACAGTGCACGCGTCTTGCGGATTATATCGAGCAGGAAGAACCCTATCCGCTGAAGGCGCTGTTTGCGATGGGCATGAATGTGCACATGTGGCCGAAGCCGTCACATCTGCAGCGTGCGCTTGCGAAGCTGGATTTTTATGTCAATGTGGATCTGTTCTATTCTGATTCCTGCAGATATGCGGACATTCTGCTTCCGGCACAGACCTTTTTTGAACGGACCGAGCTCATGGGAAGGCCGGGTCCTGTCCTTCGCATGCGCGAGCCGGTGGTGGAGCCGCAGGGCGAAGCAAAAAATGATATTGAGATCATTCAGGAGCTGATGCGCCGTATGGGGCTTTCAGATCCGGTGCTCTCCGGAAGCTATGAGGAATATCTGGACTATATTCTGAAGCCGTCCGGCGTAAGCGCTGCAGAGCTCAAGGGCCGTCCGGAGGGGGTAAAGGCAGTAAATCTTCGTATGCCCGGCATAAAGACCTACCTGGAGAGACCGTTTGCCACGCCGTCAGGAAAAATCGAGCTGTACTCGGAAGTGCTTGCGAAACATGCGGAAAGCCACGGCTATGACCCGCTGCCGGTATGGAAGGATTACCGCGAAGGCTTTTCAAAAGAGGAAAAGGAACGGTATCCCCTGACGCTTTCAACCGGTTCGAGAAAACCGCAGTTTTACCATTCCAGAACATACCGTATGAGCTGGCTTAAGAATCTGGAGCCGGCGGCACAGCTTTCCATGCATCCGGAGGATGCGGCGGCGCGCGGTCTTTCGGAGGGAGACAGCGTTGAGATCAGCTCGCCCGTGGGAGCGGTGCGGGCGGTGCTGCATATTGATCTTTCCAGCCGCAGGGGCGTTGTCAATATGTACCACGGCAATGCAGAGGCGGATGCGAATGAACTGATCTCAGAGCATTACCTTGATCCGATTTCCGGCTTCCCCGGATTCAAATCATATATCTGTGAAGTGGGGAGGGCGTGATATGCAGTACAGAATTGTGACGGATGAAAAAAAATGCGTCGGCTGCTTTGCCTGCCTTGCCGCCTGCATCGCAGCGCATCATACGGCGGAGGAGGAGACGGCGCATACATTCCGCGCCATTAAGGCAGTCAGGGATGAAAAAGCCGGTTTTCAGAAAAATGTATGCGTTGCATGTCTCCACTGCGGCAGATGTATGAAGGTCTGTCTGTCAGGCGCGCTTTACAGGGATGAAGAAACAGGGCTTGTACTTGCGGACCGGGAAAAATGCAGTGCCTGCGGTGCCTGTGTATCGGTCTGCCCGCAGAATGTGATCTTCTACGATAAAGAAGGAAAAGTGCAGAAATGTGACGGCTGTATTGAACGGATCAAAGAAGGAAAAGAGCCTGCATGTGTGAGAAACTGTTATCTGAAGGCTGCAAAGCTGATTACGCATACCTGATCCTGTCAGGCGGGGAAAACCGGCGGATGGGAGGAAAAAACAAGCTGTTCCTTGAGGTCGCCGGACGGCGCCAGCTGGAACGGCTTCTTTCCTGTATCCGGGAAACGGAAAAGGATATGGGCACGCAGGACAAAAAAAGCATTCCTGCACTGCAGAGAACGGTATATCTTTCGGTAAAGCAGGAGGAAAAAAGTCAGGAATATGCGGACTGTGCGCTTTTTTGTATTCCGGATCTGGTCAGCAAAAGAGGACCGCTTGCGGGGATCGTAAGCAGTCTGTGCTATCTGAAGGAAGAAAAGCGCAGATCAGAGGGAGAAAATGTACCGGATGCGCTTCTCGTCCTGTCCTCGGACCTGTTCGGGCTCGAAAAAGAAGCACTGCTTCCTCTGCTTAAGACCTATCAGAAAAGCGGAAGACCTGTATTTTACCGGAGCGGAGACGGACTGCCGGCACCGTTTCCGGGTATCTATACGACGGATATGGAAACGGCGTTTTCTGCCGCGCTTTCCGGAGAAGGATATCGGTTAAGAAATCTGATACAGGAATGGATCCTCAGGCAGGGAGCCGGCGCGTTGTTGGACGCGCCGGAGAGTTTTTGGAAGATCAGAAACCTGAATACGCCGGAAGCCTGGAAAAACGCCGGAGCATATGAACAGAATGAGAGAAAGAATCAAGAGGTTAAATGAGATGAACAGAATGATGCCGGAAGAAGCCGTGTCCCGTTTTCTGACTGCGATCAGTCCGGTAACGGAAACAGAGATGCTACCGCTGCTTTCAGCAGTCGGCCGTTACTGTGCCGGGGATTATGCAGCGGTATATCCGCAGCCGCCATTTGACCGTTCTCCACTTGACGGCTATGCGCTCTGCGGTTCAGACTGCATCCGGGATGCAGCGGAAGACAGACCGCTTGTGCTTCCGGTGACCGAGTGTGTATTCGCCGGAGACGGAAGATCGCCTACGGTTTCACCCGGAACGGCGGTCCGGATCATGACCGGCGCCCCGCTTCCGGCGGGAGCGGACACGGTGGTTCGTCAGGAGGATACTGACGGAGGCGAAGGAAGACGGGAGAAAGACGGCAGCTATACACCGGGGACCGTGCGGATCTTCCGGTGTCCGGAGAGCGGAGCGAATCATGTATATGCGGGTGAGGATTATCAGCGGGGAGCTGTGCTGGTACACCGGGGAGAGAAACTGGGAGCGGCCCGGATCGCACTGCTCGCATCTATGGGATATGCCGAGGTCTCTGTTCTGAGGAAGCTCCGTGTTTCCGTATTTTCCACCGGGTCTGAGCTGACGGCTCCCGGTACGGCTCTTTCTCCGGGAAAAATCTATGATCTCAACAGCTTTGCCGCGGCAGCATATGTAACGGAATGCGGAGAGGAAGTCTGCGTGGCGAAACGTCTGCCGGATGAAGCAGAGAAAGCTGCGGAGGAGATCCGCAGAGCGCTTTCCGTTTCAGATCTTGTGATCACAACGGGCGGCGTTTCCGTGGGCGCAAAGGATATCATGCCGAAGGTGCTGGAGCTTCTGGATGCGGAGTGTCTGTTTGACGGCATTGCCATAAAGCCGGGTATGCCGACAAAAGGCGCGCTCTGCAAAGGAAAACCGCTGCTTTGCCTTTCCGGAAACCCGGGTGCGGCGTATACGCATCTGCTTCTGTTTGGGCAGGCATTATTTTCGGGACTGCACGGCTTTTATGAACTGGCGGACCAAAACCGCAGCACGGAATTTGAGTTCCCGGCGCGCAGGGCAAAATTGATGGAGCGCATTACAAAGCCGGGTGGCTGCCGCAGGCTTCTGCGTGCGCATTATGAGGATGGTGTGGTGCGCTTTTCTTCCGGGCAGTATTCCTCCGGCGTGTTCAGTGGTTTTTCGGACTGCAATTGCCTGATCGATATTCCGGAGGGAGTCGGACCGCTGCCTGCGGGTGTAGAGGTGAAGATCCTCATGACAGGACACGGCGCACAGGCGGCGGAGAACGGCGCTGTGAGGAGAACTCCTGTGTTCTTTGCAGTAAGCGGATATAAAAACAGCGGTAAAACAACGCTTCTCGAAAAACTGGTCGCGCGGCTTTCAGCGGAAGGAATCAAAACTGCCTGCATTAAGCATGACGGGCATGACTTCGTTCCGGATGTGCCGGGTACGGACAGCGACCGTCTGCGCAGGGCGGGTGCCTATGGCACGGCTGTATTTTCCACGAAACGGTTTATGGCGGCAAAGGAGACGGAGCAGATCACGGAACGGGAGCTTGCCGCATTGTTTCCGGAAGCGGATCTCATTCTTCTGGAGGGGTTTAAAGACAGTGCATATCCAAAGTATGTCTGTCGGTATCCGGAGGAGAAACCGGATGAGGACAGGGCTTTTTCCATGATTATGGAACATTTGGGACGCAGGCCGGATTAAGGGATACGGCTTGCGTCCTTTTTCTGTGAGTGATAAGATAATGCGAAAAAGAGAGACTGGCAAAGGAGGCGGCATACATGAACTATATGGTAATAGGAGCAGGCGGAACGGGCGGCGCGATTGGCGCTTTTCTGGCGAAGGTGGGTAAGGATGTGACACTCATCGCACGCGGCGCGCATCTTCAGGCGATAAAGGAACGGGGCATCAGAATTGAGACGGGAACTGATGAGGGTTTCTGTGTGCCGGTAAAGGCAGCTTCGATGGAAGGCTGCGAAGCCCGGCCGGATGTGATATTTGTCTGTGTCAAAGGATATTCCCTTGCAGAGACAGTTCCGTTTATCAGACGGATTTCCGGACGCGATACAGTCGTGATTCCGATCTTAAACATCTACGGAACCGGCAGGAAGCTGCAGCAGGAGCTGCCGGAGCTTACGGTAACGGACGGATGCATTTATGTATCCGCCAATATTTCCGCACCCGGGACGATCCGGATGCATGGAGAGATCTTCCGCGTGGTATACGGAACGCCGGATCATAAAACGGATGATCCGCGCCTCCAAAAAACGGCGGATGATCTGAGAAAAGCAGGCATCACACCCGTGTATTCCGCACAGATCGAAAAGGATGCGATGGAAAAGTTTTCTTATGTATCCGCGATGGCGGCGTGCGGGCTTTATTTTCACGCGGAAGCGGCAGAGATGCAGCAGGAAGGAGATGTGCGGGCATTCTTTGTGCAGCTTGTGGATGAGATCGAACTGCTTGCCGCAGCGGAAGGCATCCATTATGAAACCCCGCTCAGAGAGATCAATCTGAACATACTTGATCATCTGGCACCGACCGCATCTACTTCCATGCAGAGGGACATTTACGCCGGTAAGCAATCCGAGATCGACGGTCTGATCTATGAGGTCGTACGGCGGGCGGATAAATACAGCCTGGAGCTTCCGGCATACCGGAAGGCGGCTGCGAAGTTCCGCGGGGAGGGGCTGTGATGAACGGGCAGCAGGACAGATGGTATGAAAAAAGTGTATTTTACCAGATATATCCGCTTGGCTTCTGCGGTGCACCGCAGGAAAATGATGGGAACGTGACGCCGCGGATCAGAAAAGTACTCGACTGGATCCCGCATCTGAAGAGACTGCACATGGATGCGGTCTACTTCTGTCCGGTATTTGAGTCTGACCGACATGGCTATGACACGCGGGATTATCGCAGAATAGATGCAAGGCTTGGCAGCAATGCGGATTTTGCAGATGTCTGCAGGGCATTGCATGAAAATGGCATGCACGTGGTGCTTGATGGCGTATTCAATCATGTCGGCCGCGGTTTTTTCGCGTTTCAGGATGTTCTTAAAAACCGGGAACATTCACCATACAAAGACTGGTTTTTCCTGAATTTTGGAGGCAATTCCTGTTTTAATGACGGCTTCTGGTATGAGGGCTGGGAGGGACATTATGAGCTTGTAAAGCTGAATCTCAGAAATCCGGAGGTTACGGCATATCTGTTTGAAAGCATCCGCGGCTGGGTGGAGGCGTTTCAGATCGATGGTCTGCGCCTTGATGTGGCCTATTGTCTGGATACGGAATTTCTCAGAAAGCTGAGAAGTTTCTGCGAGGGACTTAAGCCGGATTTCTTTCTTGTTGGTGAGATCCTGTCCGGAGACTACAGACGTATTATAGGTCCCGGTCTTCTGCAGAGCTGCACGAATTATGAATGCCGCAAGGGACTGTATTCGAGTTTTAATGACCTGAATCTGTTTGAGATCGGGCACAGCCTAGACCGCATGTTCGGACAGAACAATCAGTATGCGCTGTACAAGGGAGAGCATCTGCTTTCCTTTGTGGATAATCACGATGTGACAAGAGCTGCGACGATTCTCAAAGAGAAACGGCATCTTCCGCTGCTCTATGGTCTTTTGTTTGGCATGCCGGGCATTCCGTGTATTTATTACGGAAGCGAATGGGGTGCAGAGGGCGACAGGACCAGAGAGAGCGATGCCGCGCTGCGGCCGTCTTTTGACGCGCCGGAGTGGAACAGACTTTCCGATCTCATTGCGGCACTCTCGTATGGGAGGGAGAACTGTCCGGCCCTTTCGGAGGGAAGCTACCGGCATATTCTGCTGCAGAACCGGCAGCTTGTGATCGAACGCGCACTGTCCGGAACAGATCAGGAAGAACGGATCTGGATCGCGCTCAATATTGACAGCATGCCGTACAGGTTTTCTCCGCCTGCAGGAGAGCGGGCAGGCAGGGCGGAGGTGCTGCTCTCATGGACCGGTGCGGCAGAGAATCAGGACCCGCCGTGCTCGGATGAAAATAAGGAAGAGCTTTCAAAAGGCGTAATACTTCCGCCGTACAGCCTTTCTTACTGGAGGCTGCGGACAGGGCAGGACAGACCTTAAAGGAAGCTGTTCATTTTCATTGATAAACCAAAACATATGTGCTAGAATACGGGATATGAAAAAGGAATTTATTAAAATCAGAGGTGCTTCCGAGCACAATTTAAAAAATATCGATCTGGATATTCCGAGAGACGAACTGGTCGTACTGACGGGACTTTCCGGTTCCGGAAAGTCCTCGCTTGCGTTTGACACGATCTATGCGGAGGGACAGAGGCGCTATATGGAGTCGCTTTCCAGCTATGCAAGGCAGTTCCTCGGACAGATGGAAAAACCGAAGGTGGAGAGCATTGAGGGACTTTCTCCCGCGATCAGCATCGATCAGAAAAGCACCAACCACAACCCGCGTTCTACCGTGGGAACCGTGACGGAGATTTATGATTATCTTCGCCTTCTTTATGCGCGCATCGGTGTGCCGCACTGCCCGAAATGCGGCAGGGAAATAAAGCGTCAGACGGTGGATGAGATGGTGGATCTCATCATGCATCTGCCGGAGCGGACGAAGATCCAGCTTCTGGCGCCGGTCGTACGCGGACGTAAGGGCGAGCATGTAAAGCTCCTGGAGCAGGCGCGCCGTTCCGGCTATGTCCGGGTGCGCATCGACGGGAATCTCTATGAGCTTTCGGAAGAAATCAAACTGGATAAAAATCTCAAGCACAACATCGAGATCATTGTGGACCGCATTATCATAAAACCGGGGATAGAAAAGCGCCTGACGGATTCGGTGGAAAATGTGCTGCAGCTTTCCAGCGGCCTTCTGCTGGTGGATGTAGCGGACGGAGAGCCGCTGACCTTTTCCCAGAATTTTGCCTGCCCTGACTGCGGTGTGAGCATTGAGGAGATCGAACCCCGTTCCTTCTCCTTCAACAATCCGTTCGGTGCCTGCCCGGAGTGCTACGGACTTGGCTATAAGATGGAATTTGACATCGATCTGATGATCCCCGACCGGAGCCTTACGTTAAATCAGGGAGCGATCTCCGTTATGGGCTGGCAGTCGAGCGGCCAGAAGGGCTCGTATACGCATGCGATGCTCGAAGCGCTCTCCAAGGAGTACAAATTCAGCCTGGATACACCGTTTGAGAAGCTTTCCGATAAGGCGAAGGATGTGATACTGAACGGCACCGGCGGAAAAAAGATCCGGGTCTACTATGAGAGTCAGTTCGGGCGCGGAAATGTGCATGACGTGGCATTTGAAGGTCTTATGGAAAATACACGCAGGCGCTACCGCGAGTCGTATTCCCAGGAGATGAAGGCTGCCTATGAGGAATATATGCGAAAGGATACCTGTCCGGTCTGCAGAGGGCAGAGACTGAAGGCTTCTTCGCTTGCGGTAACGATCGGCGGAGAGAATATCTTCGAGGTGACGGACCAGTCCATCAGGACTTTCCGTGATAAGATCGATGCGCTGAAACTGAATGACTTCCAGCAGCAGGTGGGAAACCTGATTCTGAAGGAGATCCGCGCGCGCGTTTCATTTCTGATCGACGTGGGGCTTGATTACCTGACTTTGAGCCGTGCCACGGCCACGCTTTCCGGCGGCGAGGCACAGCGCATCCGGCTTGCGACACAGATCGGTTCCGGACTTGTCGGCGTGGCATACATTCTGGATGAGCCGTCCATCGGACTGCATCAGAGGGACAATGACAAGCTGCTTGCCACGCTGAAGCATCTGCGGGATCTGGGGAATTCTGTGCTTGTGGTGGAGCATGACGAGGATACGATGCGCGCCGCGGACTGGATCGTGGATATCGGACCGGGCGCGGGGGAACACGGCGGCGAGGTCGTGGCTGAAGGGACGGCAGAGGATATCATGAACTGCCCGCAGTCAGTTACCGGACAGTATCTGAGCGGCAGAGTATGTATTCCGGTTCCGGAAAAACGGCGCGAACCAAAGGGCTGGCTTACGGTCCGAGGAGCGGCAGAGAACAATTTAAAGCATATTGACGTCGACTTTCCGCTCGGAGTATTTACCTGTGTGACGGGTGTATCCGGAAGCGGTAAGTCCTCTCTGGTAAATGAAATTCTGTACAAGACGCTCGCGCGGCGCTTAAACCGCGCAAAGCTCATACCGGGACGCTGTGACGGCGTGGACGGGACGGAGGCTCTGGACAAGGTCATCTGCATCGACCAGTCTCCGATCGGCCGTACCCCGCGTTCCAATCCGGCGACCTACACGGGTGTCTTTGATCTGATCCGCGATCTGTTTGCAGCGACCGCGGATGCAAAGGCGCGCGGCTATGGCAAGGGACGCTTTTCCTTCAACGTGAAGGGCGGGCGCTGTGAAGCGTGCTCGGGAGACGGCATCCTTAAGATCGAGATGCATTTCCTGCCGGACGTGTATGTCCCCTGTGAGGTCTGCGGCGGAAAGCGCTACAACCGGGAGACCCTGGAGGTGAAATATAAGGGAAAGTCTATTTTTGATGTTCTGAATATGACGGTGGAGGAGGCGCTCGCATTTTTTGCACCGGTTCCGTCCATTGCGAGAAAGATACAGACGCTTTATGATGTCGGACTTTCCTATATCCGTCTCGGACAGCCCTCTACTGAGCTTTCCGGCGGCGAGGCACAGCGCATCAAGCTTGCTGCGGAGCTTTCGAAGCGGAGCACGGGAAAGACCATCTATATCCTGGATGAGCCGACGACAGGACTGCATTTTGCGGACGTCCACAAGCTCATTGAGATCCTGCACAGGCTGTCGGAGGGCGGAAATACGATCGTCGTGATCGAACACAATCTGGATGTGATCAAAACGGCGGACTATATCATTGATATCGGCCCTGAAGGCGGGGACGGAGGCGGAACCGTGATCGCAAGGGGAACGCCGGAGGAAATCTGCCGGACAGAGGGCAGTTATACCGGAAAATACCTGCTTCCGTATCTGAAGCAGGAAAAGAAATAATCAGAATGAAACACAGAAGAAAAAAGAATACAAATAAATACTATGCGGTCATCGCGTCAAAACGCAGGCGAGGACAGCGGTATGCGATGGCCCTGAGCTCACGTGAGATGGGGCATCTCATAGACAGCCGCTGTCCCGTGTATATTCAGAAACCGGCAGGATCGGCTCATACCGCGGAACGAATCCTGACAGAGCTTTTGTCTGCGGCAGGGGAAAAGGCGAGGCGGATCGAATACGATCTGTTTTCGCTTCTGCAGGAAACGGATGAGCAGGACGGATCGGATGGCTATACAGTCCTTCCTTCCGGTGAGGAAGAAAGGAAAACGCATCGTCCGTGCTTTTATGACAGTGAATTCGGCATGTACAATTACGGCGATCAGCAGGGTGATGTCGTGCTGATCGGCGCATTTGTGCCGGGTGAAGGAAGCTGTTTCCGGGAACTCATTAAAAATGAGGAAAAGGCGCAGCTTGCTGAACGGTTTCAGAATTTCACAGGCATCAGCAGGGCTGAGCTTTCTGCGGCAAAGCCCTTTCCCGAGGTGTTCGCCTCCTTTGTCCGTTTTGTCATGGAACATAAGGTGGATGTGATCTACTGCCTCGGCGGCAATGATGCGGAACGCCTCAGATACATGCTGGAAAAATACGGGATTGATGATGCAGAATCGCGGCGGGTGCTGCTGCGGTTCCGCAATTTTCAGAAATGGCTGTCCGGATATGATTCAAGGATCGCAAGCTTTTCTCTCGAAAGTCTTGCTTCTCTCTGCGGAATCGTAAACCAAAGACCGCACGATGCATTTTCGGATGCGGAAACGCTTGCAGGCGTATGGGAATATCTGTCTGAACACAGGATAGGCGGAAAGGAGATCGCGGCGGAGCAGGAGGCAACGCAGCAGCGCAACCGCTACCGGAAAAGCCGTAAGATAAGCTTTGAACGAATGCCGGTCTCCGATGAGATTCTCTCCTGCAGGGACCGTCTGATTGCGGCGATGCAGGAGGAAAATCAAAAGGGAAAATATGTATCCTCAAATATTCTGAGGGCGCTGTGCGACGATTTAAGCACGCTTCTTGTGGAGCAGCAGCACGGCTGCAGCGAGAAGCACGAGCACGGCGCTTAAGCACTGGGAAACGGCAAGTTGTGTTCCCGGGATCAGAAGCTGATCCGTACGAAGCCCTTCAATAAAGAAACGGCCGGTGCCATAGAGCAGAAGATAGAGGAAAAAGATCTCACCCGTCCATTTCTGCCTGTGCTTTCCGAACCAGATCAGAAAGAGGAGCGCGCAGAAATTCCAGAACGACTCATAGAAAAAGGTCGGATGGACCTGGATGTAGGCGACGCCGTTGTCCATGATGCGGTGCGCGGCGACTTCCGCTGAGATCATACCGGGATTTACGATATCCTCCCGGATGCGCATGGCTGTGAAGGCGTCCGTGTATCCGCCGAAGGCTTCGGCATTGAAAAAATTCCCCCATCGTCCGATGCACTGTCCCGTAATGAGGCCGAGCACGCCGGTATCTGCCAGCTGCAGAAAAGAAATCTTTTTGATGCGTGTATACACGACCGCCGTCAGAATGGCAGTGATGATGCCGCCGTAGATGGCAAGCCCGCCGCCTCTTATGTTGAGGATCTGGACCGGGTTCTGGCTGTAGTAATCCCACTGGAAGACTACATAATAAATACGGGCGCCGATCACGGATAAAATGATGGCATAGAGCGCGAAATCAAGATAAAGCTCCGGATCCTGCCCGCGGCGTTTTGCGTCCCATTCCGCAACGAGAAGGCCCGCAAGCATGCCGCATCCGATGATGATGCCGTAAAATGCGATGCGGAATCCAAAGACGGTGATGTGGTTTTGAAGCGTTTGTATCACAATTCCCAGATGCGGAAAAATCAGATCAGCTCCATGATAAGTCATATCAGATCAGTTCCTTTCATTTGTTGGATTAAATTCATGTATCGTTCCTTTTAAGGAAAACATGACCAGTATAGCATAAGCGGCGCTGCATTTCCATAAGCGGGACATAACGCCCGCGGTGATCCTGAATGGATTTCCCGCTTCGGATTGAAAAAACGGGCTGTATCACTTATAATCCCGAGTTTGACAGTTGAAAAAAGAAGAAAACGGCTAAACCCCAGAAAT